>JAHKZS010000224.1 GCA_020626545.1 bacterium | reverse complement strand
GATTTAAAAAGCGTTTCAACATCGACTAATTTTAATTTGATTTTAAAGACGGCTTTTTCTGCCGTCTTTTTTTCTTGACAGGAATTAGTGTGAAAGTTCACACTAATCCAAATTAAAATCGCCCGCTCAGTTGCGCACTGTGTGCGCGCGAGCGATGGCTGAATTGCCATTTACGCCTTATCCGCCCACGTTAACAGCGTAAGGTTAACTTTAATATCTATTTGTGGGCGGAAAGGCTATGGCAATTATTATGAGCGACAGTTATAAAACCGTAAAAGAGTTTTCGAGCGGCGAGTTCGTAGAAAAACGCTCGCGTTTTATCGGCTGGGCTAAGCCCGTTAAAACCGAAGCCGAGGCGCTCGATTTTATAAATAAAATAAAAAAAGAACATTGGGACGCGCGCCATAACTGTTACGCTTATACGCTTAGGGAAGGCTCTGTAAAACGTTATAGTGACGACGGCGAACCCCAGGGAACCGCGGGAGTCCCGATGCTCGATGTCCTTACTAAAAACGAGATTGAGGATGTTGTAGTGGTTGTAACCAGGTATTTCGGCGGAGTATTACTGGGTACGGGCGGACTTGTGCGCGCTTATTCCAAAGCCGCTAAAATCGCGCTCGACGCCGCGAAAGTAATTACAATGAGCGTGTGCAGTGAGTGTACCTTATCGTGTAATTATAACCAGTACGGCAAGCTAAATACGCTAATTTTAAACGACGGCGCGGTTATAGATGATACCGACTTCTCCGACAATGTGACATTAAACTTTCATATTCCGAGTGATAGGCTGAATTCTCTAGAGAAAAATATCGCCGATGCTACCGCCGGCACGGTAAAAGTCGAAATTGTAGATGAAAAGTACTTTGAAATTGACGAAATATGAATTTTTTTATAAAATTTAGGAATTTTTGAATTTTTGTCGTATATATAAATAGTGGAAAGTTGAAAATTGATAATTGTCAATTTGTGATATAATAACGCTTTAGCTGTTAAACTTATTAACATTTTCAATTATCTATTATCCATTAAAACAGGGGGTGAGTTTATGCCGTTACCTGACGGTTTTTTGCAGGAGCTTAAGCTTCGCAATGATATGACCGAGGTAGCTTCGTCGTACGTAAATCTTAAACGGCGCGGCAGAAATATGGTCGGATTGTGTCCGTTTCACGGCGAGAAAACTCCCTCTTTTAATATCTATACCGAGAACGGCTCTTTTTACTGCTTCGGTTGCGGAGTAGGCGGAGATGTAATCACCTTTATTATGAAAATTGAAAACCTCGATTATATCGACGCCGTTAAGTTTTTGGCTCAAAGAGCGGGATTGGATATGCCCGAGGACAGCTATGATAACTCGATGTCCGAGCTCAGAAAACGTATTTACGAGGCAAACCGTGAAGCTGCCCGTTTTTTCTATTCTCAACTATACAGACCTAAAGGCGTAAACGGACTTAATTATTTTAGAGGCAGGGCGCTTTCCGAACGTACTATACGACATTTCGGTTTGGGTTACGCTGACGCCGACAGGTATTCGCTCGTTAATTATCTTAAATCTCTTGGGTTTAAGAACAACGAAATCGTTCAGGCGAATCTCGCTTACCAGAATAAAAACGGCAGTATTTCCGATAGGTTTTTTGACAGGGTAATGTTCCCGATAATTGACCTTCGCGGTAATGTGATCGCTTTCGGCGGGCGAATTATGACTGACGCTAAGCCTAAGTACCTTAATACCTCCGATACTCCCGTGTTTAAAAAGAGCGCTAACCTGTTTTCTCTCAATAACGCTAAGAACTCCGATACTCGCACTTTTATTTTGTGCGAGGGTTATATGGACGTTATAGCGCTTAATCAAGCAGGCTTTACCAATGCCGTCGCCACACTGGGAACGGCGCTTACTCAGGAACAGGCGCTTTTAATGAAGCGTTACTGCGACGAGGTTATTATTTGTTACGATTCCGATGAAGCGGGGCAGAAAGCTACCGCGCGCGCTATTTCGCTTTTGCGTCAGGCGGGACTTTTAATCAGGGTAATCAGTATTCCCGAGGGTAAAGATCCTGACGAGTTTCTCAGAAATAAAGGCGAAAAGGGCCATGACGCGTTTAAAAACATTATCGAATCCAGCGGAAACGACGTTGAGTATCGTCTTTCTAAACTAAAAACAAATTATAATCTTGAACTCGCTGAGGATAGGGTAGGGTATCTCAACGAGGTAGTGAGAATCCTCGCTTCTCTTGACAACGAGATTGAGCAGGATGTATATATTTCCAAACTCGCTAAGGAAGTGAGCGTTTCTCCCGACGCTATTAAACACCAGCTTCGAAAGCAGAACCGGAGAAATTATCGTGAAAAGCGAAAAGAAAACTTCCGCGCTATCCAGTCTAACTTAAACGGCAGAAATGACAGGGTTAATACCGAAAGATACAAAAAGCCTCGTATTGCTATAGCCGAGGAAGGCGTAATCGCTTATCTTATTAAAAATCCGGACAAGCTTTCCTATGTGGAAAACGAGCTTACCGAGGATAAATTCCAGACGGAATTTAATAGGAAATTGTATGTATATTTCTCTAACAGAATAAAAAGCGGAGATGATTTATTGTCAGCCGTGTCGGGAGAGTTTACTCCGGACGAAACTGCTAAGATATACAGTATAGCGAATTCCGATTTTTCCAAGATGGCTAACGATAAAACTCTGCGTGAAAATATTGACGTTATTAACGATGAGTATACGAAGCTTAAAACCGCGGATGTTTCGTCCGCTTCGTATGACGATATAAAAGAACGATTAAAAAAACTAAGGGATCAGCATCAGTAAAGATTTATATAGTTCAGGAAAGGATTGATTTTTATGGCATCAAACGATAAGAAAACGATTATAAAGGAGCTTACCGATTTAGGTAAGTCTAAGGGTAATCTTACTAATGATGAGATTATCGAGGCGCTGGGCGAGGTTGAGTTTAAACCCGAGGAACTCGAAAAACTCTACGACTCACTTGAGCAGCAAGGTATAGAGATTATCGAGGATATTGAGAATATTGATTTCGATAAAATCGCCGAGGAAGAAGCTAAGAAGGGAGACGGCAAGGTCGATTCAGGCGATAGTATTTCAATTGACGATCCCGTAAAGGTTTATCTTAAAGAAATAGGTCGTGTGCCGCTTCTTACTCCCGAGGAAGAAATCGAGCTCGCTATAAAAATCGCCGAAGGAGATATCCAGGCTAAGAAACGCCTTTCCGAAGCGAACCTTCGTCTTGTTGTAAGTATCGCTAAGCGCTACCTGGGACGAGGAATGCAATTCCTCGATTTAATCCAGGAAGGTAACTTAGGACTTATAAAAGCGGTCGAAAAGTTCGACTACACCAAGGGATTTAAGTTCTCCACATACGCTACATGGTGGATTCGCCAAGCTATTACAAGAGCTATTGCTGATCAGGCACGTACAATTCGTATTCCTGTACATATGGTAGAAACTATAAATAAAGTAAAGAAAGTAAGTACACAGATTCTCCATGAAAAAGGCCACGAGCCTTCTTCCGAGGAAATTGCAGAAAAACTCGACATCTCAGTCGAGAAGGTGCGTGAAATTGTAAGAGTGGCACAGGAGCCCGTATCTCTTGAGACTCCTATCGGAGAGGAAGAAGATAGCCATCTCGGCGACTTTATCCCGGATAGCGATACTCCCGCTCCCGCTGATGAAGCTTCTCACGCTCTCTTGAAGGAACAGCTCGAGGATGTCTTAGCTACGTTAACTCCCCGTGAGGCTAAGGTGTTAAGACTTCGCTTCGGCTTAGAGGACGGCAAGAGCCGTACTCTTGAAGAAGTCGGTTCCGAGTTCAAGGTTACCCGTGAGCGTATTCGTCAGATTGAGGCTAAAGCCTTAAGAAAACTCCGCCACCCCTCAAGAAGTAAAAAACTCAAGGATTATCTTGATTAATCTAAAAGCTAAAATTTAAGATTTTATAAAATACAGTCGGGAAGATTAGACCTCTTATTTAAAGAGTTATCTTCCCGGCTATAATTTTTTTATTTAAATATAAAGTCTGGTTCCCGGATAAAGTATATTCGGGTTACACATACCGTTTTTCTTAGCGATATTTTCGACAGTAGTGCCGAATCTCTGAGCTATTGACCAGAGTGTATCACCCGGTCTTGTAACATAAACGTAGCCGTTTAAATCCTCAGTATCCACGGGAACTAAAATTTCCTGACCTACATATATCATATTCGGGTCGCTGATATTATTAACCTGCAAAATCTTTTCTACAGTAGTTCCGAAAAAATTCGCGATGCCGAAAAGCGTGTTACCTTTTCGGACAGTATAACTTATCGTTTCCATATTTCCTCCTCCGTTCAATATAGATTATGTAATTATAAAAAATATGTGCCTTTTTCCTATGTTTGTGATGATTTTAACAGAAAACAGATATAAATCCGCGCGTCAAAATCACGACTTGAATGTTGTTCTGTTGCCTATGGTTAATATGCACATAAAACGCCTTGTATTTTCTACATATTGAAAATGCAGCTCTTGGCTTATTATTCTGAATAAGAAATATATGTACTCGTAAATTTGATAAAATAATAAAGATAATATGGATAAACTATGGGGATTAAAATGAAGCTTAAGAATTCTGTTTCTATTCTCTTGATTATATTAATATTTGCTCTGACTTTTTCGGCTGATTTTACTGTATCCGCCGCGAAAAATTATGAGGCTTACGCTAAAAAACTTGATAAAACCACCTATACAGGCGAACTCGGCGCTATCTACAGCAGGAGTGTAACTATATTCAGGGTTTGGTCGCCCGACGCTGACGCTGTTCGAGTAAAACTTTTCCGTTCCGGAAGCTCTAAAAAGTACACCAGAATTATAAGTCTCGGTAAAAACAAGCACACAGGCGTATGGGCTGTGCATGTAGCGGGTGATTTAAAGAATACCTACTATACTTTTCTGATTACAAGGAAAGGTAAAACAGTTGAAACCTCCGATATTTACGCTAAGGCATGCGGAGTAAACGGTAAAAGAAGTATGGTGGTCGATTTAAACTCCACTAACCCAAAAGGCTGGGAAAATGATACGCGTGTCAGTGTAGATAAACAGACTGACGCTCGAATCTGGGAGGTACAAATAAACGACTTTTCCTCATCTCAGTCGAGCGGCGTTTCCAAAAAGCATAGAGGAAAGTACCTGGCTTTTACCGAGAAAGGAACTACCGTTAATTCTGTATCAGGTTCGGCTTCTACCTGTGTCGATTATCTTAAGAATCTCGGTGTAAATTACGTCCAGATTAACCCGTTTTATGATTTCGGCTCTATTGATGAGAGCAAGAAGGTTAAAACCGATTCTGATTTTAACTGGGGATATGATCCCGTTAACTATAACTGCCCCGAAGGATCCTATAGTACCAATCCAAATAAGGGCGCTGTTCGTATAAAAGAATGTAAAAGGATGATACAAGCTCTGCATAACGCTGGTATAGGCGTTATTATGGACGTTGTGTATAATCATACTCAACAGTCCGATGATTCTCCTTTTAATAAAACTGTTCCCGATTATTACTACCGGAAAAATTCCGACGGAAGCTATTCCAACGGCTCAGGCTGCGGAAATGATACCGCTTCCGAACGCAAAATGTTCCGTAAGTTTATGATCGATTCCGTAACTTACTGGGCTAAAGAGTACCATATCGACGGCTTCCGTTTTGATTTAATGGGTTTACACGATGTAACCACAATGAATAAAATCAGGGAATCTCTCGATAGTCTTGACGGCGGAAATAAGATTCTTATGTACGGTGAAGCGTGGAATCTTGAAACCTCCGCTGATAACGGAACCGTACTCGCTAATCAGAATAACGTTTCTCAGCTCGATTTACGAATCGGAGCGTTCGATGATACCTACCGCGACGCTGTTAAGGGCAGCAGCGATGGAGTAGATAAGGGTTTTGTACAGGATGGACTCAATAAAGCTAATCTTAAACTCGGTATACTGGCTCAGTCCGACGAAACTCTCGGATGGTCAAAAGCGCCGTCTCAGTGCGTAACTTACGCTTCCTGCCACGATAACCTCACCCTTTGGGATAAGCTTATTAAATCCGTTAATGGCGCTAAAGCCGATTATACAAAAAGATATGAGGATTTAATCGCTATGAATAAGCTCGCGGGAGCTATAACATATACCTCTCAGGGTATCAGCTTTATGCTCGCGGGCGAGGAGCTTTGCCGAACTAAAAAAGGCGATAAAAATAGTTATAAATCGGGCGTAAAGCTCAATCAGATTGATTGGGAGAATGTCTATACTTTCGGTGATGTTTCCGATTACTACAAAGGCTTGATGGAGATTAGAAAGAATATTCCCGCATTCACCGACTCAACGAAGCTGACCGTAGATAATATTAAGTTTAAAACCGACGCTCCCGACGGAGTAGTAGCTTACTCATTTAATGATTCTAAGTATAAAAAAGTCGTTGTAATTTTTAACAGCTCCGACGATAATAAAAATGTTTCTGTTAAGGGAAGTTTTATTCAACTCGCCAACGACGTTACCGCGGGAATGGCTAATCTCGGCTATGTTAACGGCAACGTGAATGTACCAGCTAAATCCGCCGCTATTCTTGTAGACAGCGAGGCTTACGAAAGCAACGCCCCCAAGGTCACAGAGGGCAAGGTTTTAGTCCGCTATCACAGCGCCGGCGAAGTGTTCAAGAGTTATGTTCTGAACGGGGAAAAGGGTTCCGATTACAAAATCGAGCCGTTAAACTCAGTGCTTATCGACTATAACGTTAAAAAGACTGAGGGCGATTCGGGACAGTTCGGCGACTCGATTCGTTACTGCGATATATACTGCGATAAATACGACGGCACCCAGTCGAGCGTAACCTTTAACTTTATCGACGATAAAACCGAGAAAAATATCACTGATTCTATCGTTATGACAAACCGCCAAGGTCAACCCTATGAAACTCTGGATATTCCGGCGGTTGACGGATATACTCTTAATCTTCAGAAGCTTCCTAAGAACGGTTGCGGCGTATTTACCGACAAAAACCAAACCGTTAACTATCGTTACTCTAAAAGCGGTTCGAGCGATAACGGTTGTAAGGTAAATATAATCTATATGGCTGACGACGGAAAAATTCTGGGCACAGATTCCATGTCGGGTGATAACGGTACTGAATACAAGACCGCGACTATCGAAATCGACGGCTATAAGCTTAAGAAAACTCCCGATAATATAAACGGTACTTATTCCGACGCGGAACAAACCGTTCTCTATATCTACACTCCATCTTCGTTTTTGGAGCATCTTCCGACGATAATTATCGTACTGGTATTTATCTTGGCGATAGCCGTAATCGCGGTTATCTATTATAAAAGGCGAAAAGCTTTTCTTATGAAAAGCATCGATATATCATAAACAACCCTTTGGGTTAAAGGAGGATTTTATATGGCAAAGAAAATTTTGTCCGCATTACTCTGCGTCTTATTAGCCGCTTCATCCGTTGTAATGGCTTCCGCCGCTACTACCTCTAAGAACGCTACAGGCGATAACGCGTACGCTACCGCCGCTAAAGCGATTGACAAGGATTACGGATACGACGGCGACGACTTAGGCGCTAACTACTCTAAGGAATCGACTACCTTTAAGGTATGGGCTCCTACCGCTACTAAGGTTGCGGTAAACATTTTCCAGACAGGAAGCGATTCCGAAGAAAACGCTAAGAAATTAGGTAAGTACAGTCTTGAAAAAGTAAACAAGGCTGACGGAAAAACCTTCTCAGGCGTTTGGAGTGTTAAGGTTGACGGCGATTTAGTTAATAAGTACTATACTTATTCGATTACCGCTAAAAACGTAACAGGCTCCAAAACTCTCACCAATGAGACTGCCGATGTTTACTCGGTAGCTACAGGCGTGAACGGTAAACGTTCTATGATTTGTGATTTATCCAAAACTAATCCTGACGGTTGGGATAAGGACGTTCATGTTGTTCAGAACAAGGCTCCGCAGAACACTGTTTGGGAAGTTCACGTAAAGGATTTTTCCTATAATAAAAACTCAGGTGTTTCCGAAGCTAACCGCGGTAAGTATCTCGCGTTTACCGAGACAGGAACTACTTTAAATAACGAAGGTAAAATTCCTACTTGTATCGATTACCTTAAGGAACTCGGTATTACTACAGTTCAGATTAACCCCTTCTATGATTATGGTTCAGTAGATGAAGCGGGTTCCGACGAACAGTTTAACTGGGGCTATGATCCCGTTAACTACAACGTTCCCGAGGGTTCGTATTCTTCTAACCCCTACGACGGTAATGTTAGAATTAAAGAGTGTAAGGCTATGATTAAAGCGCTTCATGACGCGGGTATCGCGGTTGTTATGGACGTTGTATATAACCATACTTACTCCGCTGACTCATGTTTCGAGCGCACAGTTCCTAACTACTACTATCGTATGAAATCTGACGGCTCTTACTCCAACGGCTCGGGCTGCGGTAATGAGACCGCTTCCGAAACTCAGATGTTCAGAAATTATATGATTCAGTCATGTCTTTACTGGGTTAACGAGTATCACATCGACGGTTTCCGTTTTGACCTTATGGCTTTACATGATGTTGAGACAATGAATCTTATCCGTGATGAGCTCGATAAAGTTAACCCCAAGCTCACAATGTGGGGCGAAGGCTGGACAGGCGGCTCGAGCGAATATCCCGCGACAACTTGCACCGGTGCTGAGTTCAAACAGGCTAAACAGGCTAACGCGAAGGATCTTAACTCCAGAATCGCGTTCTTTAACGACGGCGTGCGCGACGGCTTAAAAGGCGGCGTATTCCAGAAGACAGGCGCCGGCTGGGTACAGGGTACCGCAGGTTCCTACAGCAGTGTAGCTAACGGTGTTCTCGCGAATACAAACGGCGGTAACTGGCGTTCTCAGCAGCCGTCTCAGACTGTAACTTACGCTTCCTGCCATGATAATCAGACCCTTTGGGACAGACTTTGCGCTTCCCAGCTTCTCGACGATTATTTCCGTACACGTCATCCGCTCGTTGTTGCTGAAAATAAACTCACAGGCGGTATGCTTTCTATGTCCCAGGGTGTAACATTTATGCTCGCGGGCGAGGAAATGGGACGTTCTAAGGACAACGATGAGAACAGCTATGCTTCACCTGCCACTGAGAATATGCTCGATTGGGATCAGGTTAAGACCAACGGAGATATTGTTTCCTACTATAAGGGAATGCTTAAAATACGCAAGAGCTTCTCGCCGCTTTATAACGATACAACCGATTCTTTTGATAATTATAAACTCTATGTGAATTCTAAGTCTCAATCCTTAACATACGCCGCGGTATGGGATAACAATACCGAAGGTGAATGGAAGAAACTCGCTGTTATCGCTAACGCTGATAATAAGGAATTAACCTATACTCTCGATGAGTTATCCGGTGTAACTGATTGGGTAATTATCGCTGACGACCAGCAGGCAGGCGTTAAGAAGATTGCCGAAAACGGCGCTAAGTTTACACTTCCCGCAAAATCTATGGTAGTAGCCGTAGATAAGGATAGCTTCGAGAAAACCGCTCTTAAGTCTGACCAGGGCACAGTATCCGTTGAACACGTTAACGCTATTACAGGCGATACAATTGAAAAATTTACCGTTACCGGTACTGTAGGTACAGCTTACTCAATACCAATTCCCTCAAGCTTAGGAAAAGAGTTCGAGCTCAAGGATATTGAAGGCGAACAGGAAGGCGTATTTAAAGAGGAAACTCAGAACGTAGTTATGTATTACGGCTATTATTCTCCCGAATCCTCTAAACAAGACTTTAACGGCGACGGTAAATCCGACATAAACGATGTTACTTATATGCAGAAAGCTCTGGCTAAGATGATTACCGTAACTGATGAACAGTCTGAAAAGTTTGATGTTAACTTCGACGGTAAATTTGACGTTAACGATACTACTATGTACCAGAAAGCGCTCGCTCATATGAACGTAAGTACAGGTAAAGTTGTTGTAAATTACTTAGACAAAGCTACCGGCGAGAGCATCAAGAAGACTGTTGAGTACACAGGTAGAGTAGGGGAGATTTACGAACCCGTTAAGGCTGCGGCGTTAGGTTACGACCTCGATACTTCCGAAGCTTACGAGGATAAGGTGATCGTTCCGTTCGGAACTAAGGAAGTTACTTATAATTATGTTGCAAGTTCCGCGGGCGTAACTCTTAACGTTAAGCACAGCTCAGGTGAAGGTTTCGATCCTACGCTCTGGATCTGGGGCAGCAAAAACGGTGAGGACTCAGGTACAAATTATTGCACAAGAAAAGCTTGGGCAGGCGACATCTTAACCGAAAAAGACGCGAATGGCTGGTATTCCAAGTCGTTTACTGCTGACTCGGGCGACGACGCTTATAACTTTATCGTGTCCGACGACGGATCACCTCAGTCCGTTGATTGCAAGGGCTTTAGCCAGACTAATCTCTGGATTGTTATCGACGACAGTAAAGACGGCGTAAACCTCAAGGTTTATGATGTTAACCCCGATGATAATCCCGAAGCTAAACCTTTCTATACAACTTGATAGATAAAAAATTACGGGAGAGCTTATGCTCTCCCGATTTTTTTATCAGTCATTATCATTGTCAATTCTCAATTTCCTTTTACTCAAAGTCACCGTAAAAGTCGAAATCCTCGAATGTGTCGGTAAGTAAGTCCGCTGCCTCGTCTCTTACTTCGGCTTCGTCTTTACTTCGGTCGAGTTCCTGTACGAAAAGGTTAATGCTTCCGAATAGATCTGTAAATAAGATTTCAGTAATATCTTCTTTCGTAATATCGGGATTGCTTTCGTAGAGAACCTTAGCTGTTTGAACCATAATATATTGTAAGGTGCTCTCGATAGCCTCCAAATCAGCTTCTTCGCAGCATACGCCCGCGTTTATGTCACCGTTAGATTCGCAGTGGCCGTACATAAATAATTCACCCGAGTTTAACTTGGTGTTCTCTATATCCTCAATTTTCTTAGTTATTTTTGATGCCATACTAATCATCCTTTCTTGAATTATGGATTAATTTTACCACAATAAAGCCTTTTTGAAAAGGTATATTATTTGATAATTGTTCATATTACATAGCGGTTAAATCGGTTATAAGTGTAATCACAAAATAAAGCAGAAGTATAAACGCGATAAGTCCGCCGGTAAAGAGAAATATATCTAAAACAACCCTTCTCTTGCTCTTTTTCTCAGGAATATAATCCTTGAACTTCTCCTTAAATCCGTCCATAGCTTCCTTGGTGTTGTTAACATTTTTGCATAGCGGACATTCATTCTCATCCTTGCTTTCGTCCGCCTCAAAAATATATCCGCATTTTACGCATTTAGCGTTGTACTTAGTATTATCCATAATAAAGACCTTTCTTTTTGTTATAAATATATAATATCTTATTTTAAAAGATTTTTAAAGTCTTTTTTAGTATTTAATTGAAATTATTGCTTTATAACGTTAATTCTTGCATTTTTTATCCGTCGAATATGATTTTAAATCAAAATAAAAATTCATTTTTTATACCGTGTTAAAACTAAAATAGATATTTTTGCAATTATTCGCTAAAAATATTGCATAAGTACACTTTTGTTTGTACGTTAACTTATATTGACAATTCGGGGAAAATTGTGGTATTATTTATATGTTAAAATATTAACTAGAAAGAGGCAAGATTATGTCAAATATTGATTTAACCAAGTATGGTATTACCGACGTTAAGGAGATTGTTTACAATCCTTCTTACGAGGCTCTCTACAAGGACGAGACGGATCCCGCTCTTGAGGGCTTTGATAAGGGACAGGAGACCGAGCTCGGCGCCGTTAACGTTATGACAGGCGTTTACACCGGTCGTTCGCCTAAAGATAAGTTTATCGTTATGGACGATAAGTCCAAGGATACTGTTTGGTGGACTACTCCCGATTATCCTAACGACAACCATCCCGCTTCTCAGGAAACTTGGGAAGCTTGTAAGAAGCTCGCTATCGATGAACTTTCCGGAAAGAAGCTCTATGTAGTAGACGCTTTCTGCGGAGCTAATAAGGACACTCGTATGGCTGTACGCTTTATTATGGAGGTTGCTTGGCAGGCTCATTTTGTTGAGAATATGTTTATTAAGCCGACCGCTGAGGAACAGGAGAACTTTACTCCAGACTTTACTATCTACAACGCTTCCAAAGCTAAGGTTGAAAACTATAAGGAACTTGGACTTAACTCCGAAACAGCCGTTTTATTCAACGTTACTTCACGCGAGCAGGTTATCTTAAACACCTGGTACGGCGGTGAAATGAAGAAGGGTATGTTCTCTATGATGAACTACTTCTTACCGCTTCAGGGTATCGCTTCAATGCACTGCTCCGCTAATACAGATATGGAAGGTAAGAACACAGCTATCTTCTTCGGACTTTCCGGTACAGGTAAAACTACTCTCTCCACCGATCCTAAGAGACTTCTTATCGGCGACGATGAGCACGGCTGGGACGATAACGGAGTATTTAACTTCGAGGGCGGCTGCTACGCTAAGGTAATCGGTCTCGATAAGGAAAGCGAGCCCGATATCTATAACGCTATTAAGAGAGACGCTCTCTTAGAGAATGTTACTGTAGCAGACGACGGCACTATCGACTTTGACGACAAGAGCGTTACTGAGAATACTCGTGTTTCTTATCCTATCGAGCATATCGAGAAAATTGTTAAGAACGTTAATAATATTTCCTCAGGTCCTGCCGCTGAGAACGTTATCTTCCTTTCGGCTGACGCGTTCGGAGTACTTCCTCCTGTATCTATCCTTACTCCCGAGCAGACTCAGTATTACTTCCTCTCCGGCTTTACAGCTAAGCTCGCCGGTACAGAGCGCGGAATTACTGAGCCTACACCTACATTCTCAGCTTGCTTCGGTCAGGCTTTCTTAGAGCTCCATCCGACAAAGTACGCCGAGGAACTCGTTAAGAGAATGGAAAAGAGCGGAGCTAAGGCTTACCTCGTAAATACAGGCTGGAACGGCACAGGCAAGAGAATTACTATTAAGGATACACGCGGAATTATCGACGCTATCTTAGGCGGAGATATTAAGAACGCTCCTACTAAGACTATTCCTTACTTTAACTTCGAAGTTCCCACAGAGCTTCCCGGAGTTGATACAGGTATCCTCGATCCGAGAGATACTTACGCTGATCCTACCGAGTGGGAGAATAAGGCTAAAGACCTCGCCGAGAGATTTGTTAAGAACTTTAAGAAGTACGAAACAAACGAAGCGGGTAAAAAGCTCGTTGAAGCAGGTCCTAAGCTCTAATAAAAGATATAACAAAGACGCTGTAGTAATACAGCGCCTTTTTCTTATACCATCCTGAGCGGTTTACAACCAAAATTCGCAACAGCGAATAGCCGAAGGAACTTTTTAATCCTTATTATAAAAGATATAAAAAAGGACTGCAAACGCAGTCCTTTTAATTCTTTTTAGGAAATTAAACAAAAATTGAATAAATATTCAAACATAACAGAGTTAAGGAAAAGAACATCTTACCCAACTACTATAGAGTAAAATTATTTATATTTCTGCTCAGTTGCGCGCTTTCTTGTTAACTATTACGTCCGCCTGTGAGCAAGTTGTGCACAGGTCGGGCTATTTTTCTAAGCACCATACTGAGTATCATACACACGGCTATTACCGAAATCGGCAGACAAATAAACAGTATGAAATGGCTTCCGTCGGTGCTGTCGGGGATAATCGCCATCTGGTAGCTTATTTTAAGCAACGGCTCATGAAGCGCGAATACAAAGAATAGGTGAGCCGAGGCTAAAAGCAATCCCTTTTTTGTAGAAATATACTTTACAATATGGTCGAACACAAGCCACATTCCCGCGATTCCCGCGAGAGCGGTCAGCTTGCTTACGATATTTACGAGTAAGATGTTTTTAGTCATCGAGGCTAAAATCATCTGCAGCGCGCTTAAAGCTATCCATAAAAGCGCAAACAGCGCCGCGGGTATACGGTTATCTTTCTTAGTAAAGTTTCTCCATTTACCCATAATCGCGAAAGCCGCGCCTATCGAGAAGAATAAAAGCGCTTCCGAATTAATGATAAAGTCAATATTAAGTACCCATAACGCGCCGAACGGTATCAGTATAAACGCTTTAGTGTACTTTATCAGGAGATATAAGATAGGGGAAAGTACCGTAAAAAGCATTACCTGTCTTAAAAACCAAAGCTGATACGCGGGCGGTTTTACCAGGTGCATATAGAATTTATCGAACCCTAAGGCGTTACTTTTTATAAACTCGATATCCTTTATACTGTCGAAATTCGTCAGTATAGTAATCACTAATCCCGATAACAAAGCCCAAAGTACATAGGGTACAAGTAACGGGAAAATTCTGTGCTGTATTTTATCGAGATAACCTTTAACAGTGTTTTCGTATTTTATAAAGAGTAAAAATCCCGAGAAAATAAAGAACATCGGTATCGCGAATGAAAACATCGCCTTAGCGAAAAAGTACTCGAACATCTCCGCCGCGTTAACACCCTTTTCAGTCAAGAGGTCTTTTCCGTTATAATTGTACGAATGAACGAACACAATCGCGAACATAGCGAAAACCGATACGAATTTTATTTTTCTGCTTAGATATTTGCTAATTGGTTTGCTCATTTTTATCCTCGTTCATACTGTAGCATAATGTCATCATCATATCGCTGAGGTGAACGTTCTCAACTATAACATCGGGATAGTCGCCCTGAATATCGTAGTGAGTAAAGTTCCAAAAGTTCTTTACTCCCGAGTTGTAAAGCCTTTCTACAAGTCCCGCCGCCGCGTTTCTCGGAACGCATAAAAACGCCGCGTCTATGTTGTTTTCTTTACAAAAGCTCTCGATTTCTTTTTCATCGCTGATCGAAATGTTGTTGATTCTACTTCCGAAAATATCTTCGTTGTTATCGAAAATTCCGACTAACTCAAAGCCTGCCTTATCAAACTTCATATGAGCGGCGATAGCCGTTCCTATATGTCCCGCTCCGATAAGTACCGCTTTAAACTTATTGTGTAAACCGAGAATATTTATAATTTCGTCCTTTAATTTTGTTACAGGATAGCCGTAGCCCTGATGTCCGAACCCACCGAAGCAGTTTAAATCCTGTCTAACCTGAGAAGCTGTTGTCCTCATAATCTCCGCGAGCTTCCCCGAGCTTACCCTCTCAACATCCTGCTCCTCAAGCTCACATAAAAATCTATAGTATCTCGGCAGTCGTCTTATTACCGATTTTGAAATCTTGTTACTCATTATCTTTTTTAGTCCTTTTCTGTTTTAAAACTCACAATTAAAAGCTTAGTAGTAAACATTTAATTCTGGATTTTAATAGTTTATAAAACGTTCTGTCATCCTGAGCGAAAACGCCGCAGGCGTTGTAGTCGAAGGATCTAAAGATTCTTCGCTTCGCTCAGAATGACATATTTATTATATTGACTTTTTAAGTGTTTCGTTAACAGCCTCTAAGAACTCGGTAGTATTTACCTTCTTCTTGTTCTCGAGCTTAGAGATAAGGTAGAGGTCGCCTGTCATAATACCGCTCTCGATAGTGTCGATAATCGCTTTCTCGAGCTTGTCCGCGAATTCCATGAGCTCGGGTAAGTTATCGAGCTCTCCGCGCTTTCTGAACGCTCCTGTCCAGGCGAATAATGTAGCTACAGAGTTTGTGGAAGTTTCCTCGCCCTTTAGGTACTTGTAATAATGGCGCTGAACGGTTCCGTGAGCCGCTTCGTATTCGTAAACTCCGTCGGGAGATACGAGCACAGATGTCATCATAGCCAGCGAGCCGTAGGCTGTCGCTACCATATCGCTCATAACGTCGCCGTCGTAGTTTTTACAAGCCCAGATGTAACCGCCGTTTGAGCGGATAACTCTCGCTACAGCGTCGTCGATAAGTGTGTAGAAATACTCGATACCAGCCGCTTCGAATTTCTCTTTGTACTCGTTTTCGAAAATTTCGGCGAAAATATCTTTAAAGCGGTGGTCGTACTTTTTGCTGATAGTATCCTTAGTAGAGAACCATACGTCCTGCTTAGTATCGAGTCCGTAGTTAAAGCAAGCTCTCGCGAATGACGAGATACTGCTGTCGAGGTTGTGAAGTCCCTGAATAATACCGTCGCCCTTAAACTCGTGGATAAGGCTTGTCTCGGTAGTTCCGTCGGGATTTGTAACTAAAAGCTCGGCTTTACTGCCTTCTTTTACTACCATCTCGGTGTTTTTGTAAACGTCGCCGTAAGCGTGACGAGCGATTGTAATAGGCTTAGTCCAAGTCGGAATATAAGGAGTAACTCCCTTAACTAAAATAGGCGCTCTGAATACCGTACCGTCTAAAGCGGCTCTGATTGTGCCGTTAGGACTTTTCCACATTTCAGATAAATTGTACTCGGGCATTCTTGCCGCGTTGGGAGTGATAGTGGCGCATTTAACGGCTACGCCGTATTTCTTTGTAGCCTCGGCGCTGTCTATAGTAACCTGATCTTTAGTGAGCTCACGGTTTTTAAGACCTAAGTCGTAATATTCGGTCTTTAAGTCGATATACGGAGTGATAAGGATATCCTTAACCTGTTTCCATATAACTCTTGTCATCTCGTCTCCGTCCATCTCAACGAGCGGAGTTTTCATCTGTATTTTACTCATTAGCTGTTCTCCTTTGTGTAGTCGAGCAGTCCGCCCGCGATAAGAATTGCCTTGGTTCTGTCGGTAAGCTCGCAAACCGCCTCGACAGTTTCGCCGTTAGTCTTATTAACTACAGTAATGTTTTTGCCCTCGGAAATCTCGGCTTTTACATTCGGAAGCTCGAGCTGATCGCCGAGGTTGAACTTATCGTAATCGGAAGCGTTAACGAATGTGAGCGGAATAATACCGGCGTTAATAAGGTTAGCTCTGTGAATACGAGCGAAGCTCTTAACGAGTACAGCCTTAACTCCCAGATAGAGAGGAGCGAGAGCAGCGTGCTCACGTGACGAACCCTGACCGTAGTTTTCTCCGCCGACAACGATACTGCTGCCTAAAGCCTTAGCTCTTTCGGGGAAGTCTTTATCGCATACGGTAAAGCAGTGCTGAGAGATTTTCGGAATATTTGAACGAAGCGGAAGGATTTTAGCTCCGGCGGGCATAATGTGGTCTGTGGTAATATTGTCGCCGACCTTTAAGCTGCAACTCGCCTCGATTTTATCTGTAAGGGGAGAAGTCTCGGGATAAGGCTTGATATTCGGACCTCTTAAAACTTCTACCTTGTCCATTTCCTCAACGGAAGCAGGCTCTATAACCATATTGTCGTTGATTAAGAATTTCTCGGGCATTTCGATTTCAACATCAGCACCGAGAGTAGTCGGGTCGGTGAATACGCCTGTTAAAGCGGAAGCCGCCGCTGTTTCAGGGGATACGAGGTAAATTTGTCCGTCGGCTGTGCCTGAACGTCCCTCAAAGTTACGGTTAAATGTTCTAAGTGAAATACCGCCTGAGTTCGGGGATTGTCCCATACCGATACAAGGACCGCACGCGCTCTCTAAAATTCTCGCGCCCGCGGCGATCATATCGCCTAAAGCTCCGTTTAAAGCGAGCATATTGAGTACCTGCTTGCTGCCCGGAGCGATAGCGAGGCTCACACCGTCGGCGACAGTCTTGCCCTTTAAGATAGCAGCAACCTTCATCATATCTCTGTATGAGGAGTTTGTGCAGGAGCCGATACAAACCTGATTGATTTCTTTACCTGAAAGTTCCTCGATTGTCTTGATGTTGTCGGGTGAGTGAGGACAAGCCGCTAAAGGCTTTAACTCGTCTAAGTTGATGTCTATAATCTCATCATATTCGGCGTCGGGGTCTGATTTAAGCTCAGTGTAGTCCTCTACACGACCCTGAGCCTGTAGGAATTCTTTTGTAATCTCGTCGGAGGGGAAGATAGAAGTTGTAGCTCCGAGCTCAGCTCCCATATTTGTGATAGTTGCTCTCTCGGGAACTGATAAGGTCTTAACACCCTCGCCCGCGTACTCTACGATTTTACCTACGCCGCCCTTAACGGACATAACCTCGAGTACTTTAAGGATAATATCCTTAGCGCTTACCCAAGGCTTAAGTTTTCCTGTGAGGTTAACCTTAACCATCTTCGGCATAGTGATATAGTAAGCTCCGCCGCCCATAGCTACGGCTACATCAAGTCCGCCCGCGCCGATAGCGAGCATACCGATACCGCCGCCTGTAGGGGTATGGCTGTCTGAGCCGATTAATGTCTTACCGGGCTTTCCGAAACGCTCTAAATGAACCTGGTGACAAATGCCGTTACCGGGCCTCGAGAAGTAAATTCCGTGTTTTTTACAAACCGACTGGATAAAACGATGGTCGTCAGCGTTCTCGAAGCCTGTCTGTAAAGTATTATGGTCAATGTAAGCTACGCTTTTCTCAGTCTTAACTCTCGGAACTCCGATAGCCTCAAACTCGAGATACGCCATAGTACCCGTAGCGTCCTGCGTTAAAGTCTGGTCGATTTTAAGACCGATATCCTGACCGACTTTCATCTCGCCGTCAACGATATGGTTCTTAATTATTTTCTGAGCAATAGTTAAACCCATAATAATACCTCCTTAAATTATCAACATAAATTTTTACATACTTATAGTAAAATCCATACCTGTTAATTTTATCACAAATCCTTTGTAAAGTAAAGTGAAATAATCACAATATATAGGAAAAACGGCTCGGAGATTCCGAACCGTTATTTAAAAAGCTTAGTTATAGGTTTTGTGAGGAATTTTGTAAAGAAATTTACAATAAATCCGGTAAATACCGCTGCCATAAGCG
>JAHKZS010000223.1 GCA_020626545.1 bacterium | reverse complement strand
TAAGTTCGGGACTGGAGCTGACCTTCTACCGCGATAAGCGATCCCTTGCTGAAATAACGACATACAAACTCAGCCGTATGTCTCCAACAAACGATACCGATAAAGTCGGCTTTACGTTCCTCGCCATCTTTAACGTAGTTACGATCCACAGCGATTGTAAAGCTTGTTACACTGATACCTGAAGCTGTAGTTTTAAGCTCGGGGTCCGCTACTAAACGTCCCATTAAAATAATTCTATTTAACATAATAAATCCTCCTTAATCTTCTTGCCTTATGTATTTTTTAAGGTATTTTTCGGCTTCTTCATAGGTTAAGTTACCCACATCTGATAGTTCAGATTCCACTTCATAAATCATTTCTGCAAGAACCTGAAGCCTATCGAAAGAATTATAAGAGCTTTCAAATTGTTCAATGCTTTCATAGTAAGCATAAATCAGATGCTCGATTGATGGATTGTAGTTGTAGCTACCGCCATTAACCTCGAGATAATCCTCCAAGTCAATAGTTTCGGGCTTGCAAATGATACATTTATCATCAACCTCTACAGCCTGAATAAGTTTGAATTTAAGCGGTCCTACCTGTTTGCAATACTGCAAATCATCAGTCATGATCCACTCGCAGTCGCTTTTCTCATACCGCCTAATAGCTTCAAGCATAAACTCGTTTTGAGCCACAGATTCTTTGGCGTTTGTTACTGCTTCATTAAGCATATTTTTTAATGTTACAGTAATTTCCTCGCCGTTTGCGTTTGCGGTATCTATGAGTTCACGAAAAGTGAAACCGGATAATACCGTATCGGTATCGAAGATTGGATTTTTGGTATTAGAGTTTATAAACATAATTAATCCTCCATTAAGAAATTAAAATCAGAAATGTTTTGTTTCGTAAGCTGATTGTCAAAGTCAATATGGTCTATAGATTCATCCCATATACCTCTATTATCAGCATTAAAGTAAAGAAACGCAGCAAATAATTTTGCCTTATCTTCTCCGATAAAAACTTCCTCTTTTTCTGTTGGCTTTATTTCGCCGTTAGGATATACCCATACTCGGATATACCCATCTGCTTCAACAGTGATTTTACAGAAACCCATTTTGGGCTCTTCTCCAAAGAAAGTATAGAATTCGCTGGTGCGACCATTTACTTTCCAATCGAAATCGGTTCCGTCATTACCGTTTTCGTAAAAGATATCGCCTTTAGACTCAAGCTTACCACGAACGTCATACTTATCTATATACGTGTTCATTGTTTCTTTGATTTTTTTTCGTATTTCTTTTATTACTTTATTATTAGACATTTTTTACCTTTCTCACTTACACTCCTTGCACGGTGCGGAGTGTAAGTGTAAGTTAATCTCCGTCCGTGCTGGAGTTGTTATAAACCTTGCCTTTTTAGTCAGACATAGAGGTAAGTTGTTCATTATATATAGTAAAAAGTTCATTTATGAAACCTTGAACCATATTTTTAATATATGATAACGGGAACTTATCGCTTCCATCGTACACGACATCAATATGTGTTGTTGTATTGTTGAGCTTAACAACACGAATATAGAAGCCGCGAATTTCATCGTAAGGAAGCTTTTTGTCGAGAGGGTAATACCATACCTCTTTATTGTTCTTCTTTTCTATAGTCAAAGAAGATTTAGTACCATAATACTCTTGGAGTATTGATACTATTTTTTTGCACATCTCATCAAAAGGTTTTGTGATAGTGAATTTTTGTTTTTTCATTTTTTGTCTCCTTAATATCTCGTTCCTTATAATTGACTTTTATAGCAAAAAGTGTTAAACTCTAAGTAGGATGTAGTGGGTGTTGCCACC
>JAHKZS010000222.1 GCA_020626545.1 bacterium | reverse complement strand
CGATATAATTAAATCTTACAACTATACATATCCTGAGGATAATATAACAAGAACAATTCCAACAAAATCAATCGGACATGACACTTTCAGAGATTGTAAAAATCTGCAAAAAGTAGAATTTCCTTCTACTCTTGATAAAATAGGCTACGGAGCTTTCCACGGTTGTACAGCTCTTAAAGAAATAACAATTCCTAATACAGTGACAGCTATCGGCAACTTTGCCTTTTCGGATTGTAAAAGCTTGAATAAAATCACATTTAGCTCAACTCTGAAAAGTATAGGCGAATTTGCTTTCGCGGAATGTGATTCATTAATAAATGTAACATTACCTAACAGCGTTACGTTTATCGACGATTTCGCGTTCGCTCAGTGCGATAATCTCACAAATGTAGATTTAGGTACAGGAAAGAAAACAATCGGCTGGCTTATCCTCGACGGCTCGCCTAAGGCGGTTAATGTTAAAAATAACAACTCTTCCGTAAAAATGAGAACTTCAAGCGCTCCCGCTTTTAACTTTGAGTCAATTGAAATTCCTCAGATTGACGGCGACGCTAACCTCGACGGCGAGGTGAATATCAGCGACGCGACCACCGCTCAAAAATACATAGCGAAAATCAGTAATGAGATTTCTAAAAAAGCCGATTTTAATAATGACGGCGTGGTAAATGTTCTCGACGTTACCGCTATTCAGAAATCTGTAGCTAAAATAAACTGATTAAAACAATTAACGCCCGACATTTTCGTCGGGCGTTTTGTAACACTTTTTTAATTGAATTATAGGAACATATGATTTATAATTAACGCAGGAGTTGTCCGAATAACGGAAGCGGTTAGCCCTTCTATCGAGAAACTGAGATTCTCGTTTACATAAAACCCTTTTGGGAATATGTAGATAGGGGGCGGATTGTAATGTATGAGATTCTATTATACTTAACAATTGTTCTCTTGATTATATACTTTGATAAAAAGAGATAACCGCCCTGTAGCCTAGGACGGTTATCAAATTATTTGAATCCATTCAGGGCTAACCGTTTTCTCGGTCAACTCCGTTTTCTATTTTTATTATAACACTATTCGCGCTGATGTCAAGTTAAAACTTAACGAGTTCGGTGATATAATCGTGAAGCTTGTCGATAGCGATTCTCTCCTGCTCCATAGTATCGCGGTTACGGATAGTAACGCAGTTGTCCTCTAAGCTGTCGAAGTCGTAGGTAATACAAACCGGGGTACCGATTTCGTCCTGACGGCGGTAACGCTTGCCGATAGAGCCCGCGTCGTCGTAATCAACCATAAAGTCTTTAGCGAGGCTGTCGAATACTTCGCTTGCCTTTTCGCCGAGCTTCTTCGAAAGCGGAAGCACAGCCGCCTTAAACGGAGCGAGTGCCGGGTGAAGTCTTAATACGGTTCTCTTATCCTTCTCGTTAATTTCTTCCTCGTCGTAAGCCTCGGTCATAATCGCGAGGAAAAGTCTTTCTACGCCGAGCGAAGGCTCGATAACGTACGGAATGTACTTCTCGTTAGTCTGCGGGTCGAAATACTCTAAGCTCTTACCGCTTGTGTTGATATGCTGAGTGAGGTCGTAGTCGGTTCTGTCCGCTATACCCCAAAGCTCGCCCCAGCCGAACGGGAAGAGGTACTCGAAGTCGGTAGTAGCTTTACTGTAGAAACTTAACTCCTCCTTGTCGTGATCGCGGAGTCTTAAGTTTTCTTCCTTAATATTGAGCGAATAGAGCCAATCCCTACAGAAGCTTCTCCAGTAATCGAACCACTCTAAATCTGTGTCGGGTTTACAGAAGAACTCGAGCTCCATCTGCTCAAACTCTCTTACTCGGAATATAAAGTTACCGGGTGTAATCTCGTTTCTGAAGCTTTTGCCGATCTGAGCTACGCCGAAAGGTACTTTTTTACGGCTTGTTCTCTGGATATTAGCGAAGTTTACGAAAATACCCTGAGCGGTTTCGGGGCGAAGATAAAGCTCGTTCTTAGTATCCTCTGTAACTCCCTGGAATGTCTTAAACATTAAGTTGAACTGGCGGATGTCGGTAAAGTTCTTCTTACCGCAGTTCGGACAGGGGATTTCCTTTTCCT
>JAHKZS010000221.1 GCA_020626545.1 bacterium | reverse complement strand
ATTTAGTATGAATCCTACACAAGGCGGCGGACAGTCGATGATTTTAATGATAGTTATATACGTAGCAATTTTCGCGGCGTTATATTTCTTCTTAATCAGACCTAATTCAAAGAAAAAGAAAGAGGAAGCCGAGCTTAGAAACAACCTTGAAATCGGCGACGAGATTACAACAATCGGTGGAATAATGGGCAGAGTTGTCGCAATTAAAGAGGACGAGGATGCTATTATTATCGAGACAGGTTCAGACCGAGTTAAGATGAAGTTTAAAAAATGGGCTATCTCCTCTATAAATACAGCTAAAGCACAGCCCGCAAATGCTACAGAGAAAAAAGGATTTTTCTCAAGATTCAAAAAATAATGAATAAATAATTAATCCCCCGAGTATAATCTATTAGGATTATATTCGGGGGAATTTTTATGAGAGCAGTTAGTTCTAAGTTAAATATAGTAGATAAAAAAGCAGTTAAAGCGGTAATACTCGGCTCAGTTATAGGCGTAATAGCCTCGATACTGTTTACGTTATTATGTTCGCTCGTTATTACGCTTATTGGTAAGTTACCCGATAACTCACCCGACTATATAAGCCTCGGAATTCTGGCGACCGGCAGTCTCTTAGGCGGATATATAAGCGCGAGAATTTACAAACACAATGGTATAATAATCGGAGTATTTACGGGACTTGCTATATTTTTAATTGTGTTTTTGTCGGGAGTAGGTTCAATAACCGAGGGAGTCGCTTTATACACAGTAGTTAAGTTGCTGATAATACTATTGTTCTCAATTGCAGGAGCAATTTTCGGGGTTAACAAAAAAGAAAAACTTAAATATAAATAATAACGTTAATTAGAAAAGACAGGTTCGTTTGAACCTGTCTTATTTTATTATATTCATCATATCAGCCGGTATATCACTTTTTATAACAATCTTTTCGTTAGTAAAAGGATGGGTAAAGCTCACTTCTCCGCAGTGAAGCGCCTGACGTTTTATATAATTTAGCGAACCGCCGTACATATCGTCGCCCGCTAAGGAATGACCGATATAAGAAAAATGAGTTCTAATCTGGTGAGTGCGTCCTGTTTCAAGTTTTATCTTTAGGAGAGTATGGTTTTTATTAGAACATATCGGAATAAAATGAGTTACGGATTTTTGTCCGTCATCAGAACACGTTCTCTGTATAGTATGCCCCTCTTTAATCTTAATAGGTTTATCTATAGTCCCGGGTTTTTTGATTACTCCCTCGCATACGGCAAAATATGTTTTATCAATTCGATTAAAAAGATAAGACGCGGTATATTTATCCTTAGCGACGATTACAATTCCCGATGTATCCTTATCGAGCCTGTTTAAAGCTCTGAACTTATAATTCTCGCCGAGCTGTTTTTGGCGGTAGGAATGAAAATTAGCGAGAGTATCGGTCTGGTGAACCTTTGTGGGATGAACGGGAACACCGAACGGTTTATCAAAAGCGATAATATAATCGTCCTCGTACAAGATATTTAAATCACCCTTTACGGCGGTAATGTTATTTTCCTCGTCGGGAAGATTTAAGATAACCTTATCCCCCGCGTTTAGCTTATCAATAGTTTTTATATTTTTATTATCCCTTAAAATTCCGTCTTTTTCTCGCTTTAGCTGTGCTATTATACGAGCGGAAACACAACATTCTTTCCTTAAAAATGTATTGACGGAAACGTTATCTAAGTTTTCGGGAACGATAAACTCAATTTTTTTAGAGGACATAGTAATTCACCAAAGCATAAATGATAAACTGAAGGACGATAATCAACGGAATCCCAAGCATAAATTTCAGCTTTTTGGTTTTATGGCGGATAAGCTGCATTATAATATACATAGATACACTTCCGCCGAGAGCCGAAAATAAAAGAAGCGTGGATTCTTTTACACGCCATTTATTTTTAACCGCGCAATGTTTATCGTAAACGGTTATTATAATCGAAACAATATTAACAATAACTAAGTAAACATATAAAAAAATTAAAGGATTCATAATAAAAGGGATGATAAAAATGAAAAAGAAAATACCATTTTTACTAAGTATAGCTTTACTGATAGCGGTTATAACAGTAACAAGTGTTAACAGCAATAAACCTACTAAAACTCATAAATCTGTTAAGACAAGTTCCATCAGAATCAATACCGAAACACGCGGAATATGGGTGAGTTATATTGAACTCGATATGAATAATACCAACAGGAGCTACACGAGCTTTAAAACTAGATTTAAAAACATAGCTGATTCTTCTAAAAAGAAGAAATTCAATACTTTAATAGTACAGGTAAGACCGTACTCGGACGCTCTTTATAACTCGAAAGTATATCCGTTCTCGCATATTATATCGGGTACTCAGGGTAAAAAAACAAGCTACGATCCGCTTAAATATATGTGCGCATACGCCCATAAAATCGGAATGAAAATACACGCCTGGATAAATCCTTACCGAGTAAGAAGCTCTAAGGAATTAAAGCTATCGAGAAATAATCCGTACATAAAAGACAAAAGCTTAGGCGTAGAGGTCGGCGACGGTATATATTTTAATCCCGCTTTACAAAAGGTAAGAAAGTTAATCGAAAGCGGAATTAAGGAAATTATAAATAATTATGATGTAGACGGGATACAATTCGACGACTATTTTTATCCGACTACCGACGAGAATTTCGATAAAGCCCAATACGAAGAATACAAAAATAACGTAGGTGAAAATAACGCGATTTCTCTAAAGGACTGGCGTATAGCTAATGTGAATATGCTTATAGCGGAATGTCACACATTAATTCATAAGAATAATAAAAACATACAGTTCGGAATATCTCCTCAGGGTAATATTCAAAACGATTACGAGATGTGCGCCGATATATACAGCTGGTGTACAAAGTCGGGATACATAGATTATATATGTCCTCAGCTATATTACAGTCTAAAAAATCCAGCTTTAACGTTTAAAGACGCTCTTAAAAAATGGACGGAAATAGAATATCACGATAACGTCGAGCTTTATATAGGAATTGCGGGATATAAGACAGGTACCGACGCTGACGAAGGCACCTGGAATAACTCGGAAACTATTTTAAAAGAAGAAGTTGAACTTATCAGGAAAAAGAATATAAACGGATTTATGTTCTACAGTTACTCAAATCTCGAAAATAATAAATCATACAAAGAGGTTAGCAATCTGGTTAAAATCCTAGACTAGCTCTCCGATACAATAATCATCCTCGGCTTCGGTAATTTTCACATTTACTATCGCGCCTGTTAATTCTTTATCAGAATAAAGATGTACAGGCGTATAGTTTTTGGTATAACCTTCGTAGTATTCGTTGTGTCGTAATCTTTCGACAAGTACATCCTCTACCCTGCCTACTTGGGATTTTAAGAATTCTTTACGCAGTTTATCGGTAGCTTCTATCATAATTTTACTACGTTTTTCTTTAACTCTATTATCAAGATGATTATCCATTTTATCGGCGGCAGTGCCCTTACGTCTGGAATACGGGAAAACGTGAGTTTTTGAAAAACCTACTTTCTTTACAAATTCTAAACTCTCATTAAATTCCTCGTCAGTTTCACCCGCGAAGCCTACCATAACATCGGTAGTTATTGAAGCGTTATCGAAATTAGCCCGTAAATCGTCTACAATCTTCATATACTCGCCGGTATCGTACTGGCGCCGCATACGTTTAAGCGTACCGTTAGAGCCGCTTTGGAGCGATAAGTGGAATTGCGGACAGAATTTATCCTGTTTAGCGAATCGCTTAATAAGGCTGTCGTACATCATCTCGGGCTCAAAAGAACCGAGACGTACACGTTTAATTTCGTCAAACTCGCAAACTATATCCACAGCGTCGGCTAGATCAAATTCCTCGCCTTGACCGTAAGCCGAGAGATTGATTCCGACGAGGACAATTTCTTTATAGCCTTTTTCTGCAAGCTGTTTAATTTCCTCACGTAAAACCTCGGGCTTTTTACTTCTCACTCTGCCCCTTGAATACGGAATAATGCAGTAAGAACAGAAACGGTTACAACCGTCCTCAATTTTTACAAAAGCGCGTGTATGGCCGTCGAAATTATGAACGCTGATATTCTCATATTCCGCGTTTTTATTATCGTGGGATTCGATATTTATAATCTTAGTTCGGTGAATTAAAAACTCGTTTATATAATCCAAAATATCGCTTCGGCGTTTGTTTCCGAGAACTATATCGCAGCCCTCAAAATCCGATACTCTGTCGGGAAAAGCCTGGGGCATACAGCCCGTGAGGATTACGATTCCGTCGGGATTATTACGACGGGCTTTGTGCAAAACCTTACGGTTTTTAGCGTCGGTAACAGCAGT
>JAHKZS010000220.1 GCA_020626545.1 bacterium | reverse complement strand
TGGAGGCGCAACTGCAAAAGATGACGCTGCGCGAGAAGGTGGGGCAACTGTTCTATGAATCGGTAAAGATACCTTTAAGGGCGTCTAAAAAGTTATTTATAATTTCCATATACAGTTCCTCCTCGATTAAAACGGTCTTGTGTTATTAAGAACGCCCGCGTTCTTCCAAGCCGAAGAAGCGCCGCTTCTTTTAATACTTTTTATTTTAACCTTATCGGTCGAACCGTACATACTGTAAACCGCCGCGGAGATAACAGCGACAATTTCGTCGCTCAAACCGTCTTTTTGAGGCTTTACTGCCGGCTTTTTATCAACAGGAGGTTTAGTAACCTTCTCGGTTTCACGTTTAACCTTAACATTAGATTTTTCTTTTTTCTTATTAGACGCTTTAGTCTGAGCTTTAGTGATAATAAAACCATACAACCAGATTAAAAAAATCAGGAAAATAAGTACGGCGAATACTATCGTAAAACCTGTGAGCAGCATTGACGCGGATATTGTAAATTTATCCATTATATCCATAAACGATTTACCCCCATATTAATTCCATTACACTCTATAATTATACTTAATACGGGGGCAAGTTTCAACGATAAATATTCAATTTTTTAATATTTTGTGATAATTTACAGTTTTTGAACTTTAGCTTTAAATTATTTGTACATTAATTTTTCAGAGAATAATACAGATAAGTCCGTTACAACCGTTGTTAGTAATTTTTTCGATTGTCTCCCCTATCTTAGCTCTCGCGTCGTTGGGCATACGGTACAGCTTATTATGAAGCCCCTCATTAACGAGCTCATGCACGCTCTTTCCGAAAATATTTGACTCCCAAATTTTCGCCGGATTTTCCTCAAACTCATTGAGCATAAATGATACGAGTTCCTGGCTCTGCTGCTCACTTCCGACAATCGGCGTAACTTCGGTTTTAGTGTTTACTTTCATCATATGAATGGACGGAGCGGAGGCTTTAAGGCGAATACCGTATTTACCCGACTGCTTTATAATCTGGGGCTCCTCTAATGTAAGTTCCTCCATAGTCGGCATAACGATTCCGTAGCCTGTGTCCTGAACCTGCTGATATGCCGCCGCGATTTTATCAAACTCACGTTGTTTTTTTGACATTTCGGACACTGACTCGAGCAAAGAACATTCGTCGTTTATCTCGAAGCCTATTCTCTCGGACAATACATCGTAAAAATACTTTTTGGGTATAGCTACCGATATTTCAGCCTCTCCCTTGCCGAGATTGAGATCGGTTAAACGGGTGTACTCGACGTAATCGCACTCCGCGATTTCGTTTAGAGAATCTTGGATCCTTCGGATTTTATCAATTTTAGCGGCTGAGTTCTTGATACACTCAAATACAGCCTCTTTAGTTTCGTTATCTTTAGGGAGTTTAACCAGCCATTTTGGAATATCGACGGAGATTTCTCTTATCGGAAACTCGAATAAAAGCTGGGCTAAGATTCTTTTTATCTCGGTTTCGTCGAGTTCCATACAGTTTACCGGAATTACGGGAACCTGATATTTTGCGGCTAAATCATTTGATAAATCTACGGAGTTTTTCGAGCTTGGATTTACGCAGTTCAAGAGGACTATAAACGGTTTATTTATACTTTTAAGTTCGTCGATTACTCTTTTTTCCGCTGCCTCATACTCGTTTCGAGGCAGATCGGTTATAGAACCATCGGTAGTAATAACAAGTCCTATGGTGCTGTGATCGGTAATAACCTTTTTTGTGCCGAGTTCCGCTGCCTTTTCGAAAGGAATCTCCTCCTCGAACCAAGGAGTTTTCACCATTCTGGGCGCATCCTCTTCGTTATAACCGAGGGCACTGTCGACTATGTAACCTACGCAATCAACCATACGCACATTTAGATTTGCGTTATCTGACAGCGTAATCTCGACGCTTTCCTCAGGAATAAATTTCGGTTCGGTGGTCATAATTGTTCGTCCGCCCGAGGATTGCGGAAGTTCATCTACGGTACGGTTATACACTCCCTCATCGTTGATATTGGGCAGAA
Source organism: bacterium (assembly GCA_020626545.1). Classification (GTDB taxonomy): domain Bacteria; phylum Bacillota; class Clostridia; order Oscillospirales; family Acutalibacteraceae; genus Ruminococcoides. Next base: position 892 of record JAHKZS010000220.1, on the reverse strand, counting down.
CGATTGTATCCATAAACCTTTTTATAAAAGTACTTTTGCCGGTACGCACAGGACCTACTACTCCGACATACACATCGCCGTTGGTACGTCTTGATATATCTTTATAAACTGATCTTTGTTCCATTATTTCCTCCGTTATACCATAGGTATTAAAAGCATTTTTGAGTTTGTGAGCGAATCTTCGCCGAGCGAGTTTTCATCGATAATAAGACTCATCTTGGTATTGTATCTTTTAGCAATATCCCATAAGCTCTCGTTTTCGTCCGAATAATACAATACTAAAGCGCAATTTCGTTTCTTTATCTTATTATCTTCGTCGACGTTAATCGAGGTCACTATAGTATATGCCTTATTGTTCTCAAGTATAAGAGAATATTTAATCTCGCAACGAAGTTCTATAGTACCGTTGTCGGCTATTCTGTAGCTGACGCTCATTACTTCCGCCGATACGTTAACTATATTATTAAAGCCTGAAACCTCAATTTCTTTATCGAACTCAACCGCCCGCTCAATATACTCGGGCTCGCCGCTGCTGTTTTGAGCGAGGATATTTACCGTAAGCTTTGAGCTTAACTTAGCCTTATCGTCGTTGAGACTGCTGTTTATAAGGTCGTACTTTACGTTAAAGTCAATCACTTCTGAAATATCGCAGTCGGAAACCGATATCGAATCCTTTAACATAAAGCTGTCTTCGATAACATTTGTGAGTTCGGAAATACAAATTCTCGACTTTTCAATTTCGGTATTAAAATCTGTGCTGTAAGCGTCTAGAACTACAGTCACATTTTCAGAGTTATAGCCTGTTACACTAACACAAATTCTGCTGTCGATATTAACTATGGGTGTTTCTGAGAGTAGGTCGTTTTTTAGCCTAATATCATAGGATAAAAGC
>JAHKZS010000027.1 GCA_020626545.1 bacterium | reverse complement strand
AATAAACAAAATTGTAACAACACTATAAACAAGAATGCCGATAAGTATTTCCAAAGCTAACCAAATCCAACTTGTTGGAGTATTTATATCTACTATTGTTACTACAGCACATAATAACAATCCAGCTAATAAAAAGGGGGTAAGCAGCTTCATTAACCTTGATATTTTAACTACTTTTCTACTCAAAACCAATTCGTAAATAAGATTAAAAAGCTCTGCACTTGTGGTACCTATCACAGCTCCCAAAGTTCAAATAACAGGAATTAAAAGTATTGTCAAAATGATATTTAACACAGCTGACAAAGCTATCCCAGTTACATATAATTTATCCATTTTAGCAGGAATTAAATACTCACTCCTCACAATATCTCCAATAAGTATTATCAATAATAACGGTGACATAGATTTAAGAATTATCGAACATGGAATAAATTCTTCGCCAAAGTACAAAAGTACTAATTTATCACTAATAGCAATTAGTCCAAACATACATCCTGTCGAAAATATACTTATTAGTAACAAAGATATATCTATATACTTCTTCTGTACATCAATTAAACCATCAGCAGCAGCTTTGCAAGCTCTAGGAAACATAACTGTTCCAACTACAGCTAACATACACTTTGGAATATTTACAATTTTATTAGCATATTCATAAAAAGCTACATCTTGATTTTCTAACATTAATCCTACCAAGGTTTTATCAAACACAGTATATAATGTTGAGGCAATAACTGATATAAAAAGTACCAGCAAAGGTGTTATATGCTGTTTCATTTCAGCAACATGAAATTTTATAGGGGGTAGCTCTTTCACAGCTTGAGGTAACATCACTAATTGCCCAAGCAAAATTGAACCACTCATAATCAATGTATAAATCCATAAATCTTCTGGTCTTTTCACCAATAAGAAAATTAAAATACACTCGACTATTTTTACAATACCGTTTCTAAGAACAACCGATTTAAAATTCTCTAACCCATAGAAAAGCCAAGTAATATCGAACACGGCGGAAAGAACATACAACACTTGAATAAAATATACAATATTATCATGCCTTACTATCAAAAAAGAAAACAATAGGTACATAAAAGTCACAATAAAGCCAAAAATTAGATGTACTGTAAATAAGCTCCAAAAAACTTCCCTACATTTTTTTTTGTTATCTCTATTCGAGGCAATTATTCTTTGACCATGTCTAGAAATACCTAAATTAGCAAAGATCACAAAATAAAAGGCAATAGAATTTGCATAAGAATAAATACCTATAGCTTCTGCTTGTAATACTCTTGTTAAATAGGGAGCTACAAATAGTGGAATCAAATACAATAGAATCTGATATACACTTTGAAATGTCATATTTTTTTCAGACTTTGTTGTTTCATTTATTTATAACTCCAATCAATAACAACTATCAATTATGCTTTTGAACTGCTCTTTTGTTTTTTGCCATGATAATTGCCCCAACTTTCTCGCAGAACAATTATGACGTTCTATTAGAATAGAAGGATTATTTATACTGCTGACTATTTCATTAACTATATCTTTATAATCAAAACTTACAAGTGCTGCAGTATCATTTCCAAGAAAAGTTTCGTATGAACCATCTTTGAACTCAATCAATGGCAAACCCGTTGCAAGCATCTCATATGGAACAAGAGAAATGTTAGTCATAGATGCTACCATACCGAAGTCACACTCACAATACAGTTGCATCAACTGTTCCTTTGATAATCTTCCTATATTATTACCAACAAGAAGTTTTTCTTTTCTATTCATACCAAAAATATTAACATCTAATTTAATACCATAAGAATCCAATAATTCATCAGCAGCACATTTAAGATTGTATTGTATTAAGTTAGGGAGTCTCTTACCATCATTTTTTATATATACCGCTAATTTAATATTTTTCTTT
>JAHKZS010000219.1 GCA_020626545.1 bacterium | reverse complement strand
GCTTATCGGCTCAAAAGGAAAGAGAGCCGATCTCGAGATTATCACTACAGCTATCCAGACTCTTAAAGCAGTTTGTAAAGACTTTAGAATCGAAGTCGGCCATTCCTTACTTTTTGCTTCCCTTATCGATTCTCTCGATGTTGAAGCTGATTTAAAAGATAAAATAAAGGATTATATTGAAAATAAAAACTACGCCGCGTTAAACTTCGTTCTTGATAAACTTGAGCAGAACGATACCGTTAAAGCAATAAGAGCTTTTCCGTCTTTATTCGGCGGAGAGGAAGTTTTCGAAAAAGCAGAAAAGCTAATTAAACTTCCGAAAGCTTTAGAAGCTCTCGCTTATCTTAAGAGCTTGTATAAGGATTTATCTAAGCTCAATATGGAAGATAAAATAATAGTCGATTTAGGACTTGTACAGCAAAACGAGTACTATAGCGGAATTGTTTTTACGGGATATATTCCGGGTTTCGGCGACGCTATTTTATCCGGTGGACGTTACGATAAGATTTTTGGTGAGTTCGATATTGACCTCGGCGCGTCAGGATTCGCGGTTAATATAAACCACCTTGCCGAAGAAGCTAAATACCGCTCAAAAAGCAATCTTCCCGAGGTGCTTGTATTCGCTAAGAGCGATGACGATATTATGAACGCTATTCTTTATACCGAGGAACTGGTAAAAGACGGTGTAAAAGCCCAGTTTTCTGATTTGTCGGATGAAGAAGAAGCGCGTAAGTTTGCTGAGAAACTCGGTATAAAAAAGTTTAAAATAATTGGTGATTAAGATGAACCCGATAAGAATTGCCCTTACTAAGGGCAGACTTGAAAAAACTACAATAGAGCTTTTCGAAAAGATTGGTTATAACTGTGACGAAGTACATAATAAAGGAAGAAAGCTTATTTTATCCGTAGGCGGCGGACAGTTCGAGGTAGTACTCGCAAAAGCTGCCGACGTTATCACATACGTTGAACACGGTGTGTGCGATTTAGGTGTAGTCGGTAAAGATACTATATTGGAAAAAGGAACCTCGTTTTATGAACTACTTGATTTAGGTTTTGGAAAGTGTAAATTTGCTTTAGCATGTAAAAACGGCTATGATTTTTACCACGGCTACGGCGCTAAAACTATCGCTACAAAGTATCCTAACGTTACCCGAACATTTTTTGAGGGCAAGGATATGGACGTACGAGTTATTAAAATCGAGGGTTCCGTAGAACTTGCTCCGCTAGTAGGACTTTCCGACGGAATTGTCGATATAGTTGAAACAGGCTCCACTCTTAAGGCTAATAATCTCAGCGTTATTGAATACGTAACCGATATTTCAGCTCGTCTTATAGCGAATATTGCTAGCTTAAAGTTAAGAAAGAAAGAAATCGAAGAACTTGTTTCTAAATTGGAGGCAGAAGTTAAATGATAACTACCGTAGTAGCAAACGGGAAAGATGAATATAAATTTATAGAAACCTTAAAAGAACGCTCCCAAAGCGGAGCTAAAGATGTATCCGAAATAGTATTGGATATACTCAATAATGTTAGAGAAAACGGCGATAAATCTGTTTATGATTATACAGTAAAATTCGACGGCAAAGCTCCGGAGAATGTTGAAATCTCTAAAGAAGAAATCGACAGTCTTATCGCGGGCTGTGATAAAGATTATATCGAAACTCTTAAAAAAGCCGCCGCTAATATAAGTGACTTTCATAAACGCCAAGTCCAGCAGTCGTGGCTTACGACTAAAGAAAACGGCGTTATTATGGGTCAGCGTGTAAGAGGGCTCGAGCGAGTAGGACTTTATGTTCCGGGAGGTACAGCGGCGTACCCGTCATCTGTACTGATGAATGCTATTCCCGCAAAACTCGCGGGTTGTAAAGAGATAGTTATGACTACTCCGCCGTCTAAGGACGGAAAACCCAATCCCGATATTATCGCCGCGGCTAAAATCGCAGGTGTTGATAGAATCTTCCTTATGGGCGGAGCTCAGGCTGTAGCCGCTCTCGCTTACGGAACCGAGCAGGTACCCAAGGTTGATAAGATTGTCGGTCCCGGCAATATATTCGTAGCTACCGCTAAAAAACTTCTCTACGGAGTAGTTGATATAGATATGATAGCCGGTCCGAGTGAGATTTTAATAGTCGCTGACGAATCAGCTAACGCTAATTTTTTAGCCGCGGATTTAATGAGCCAAGCTGAACACGATAAGCTCGCGAGCTCGATTCTTTTAACTAACTCAGAAAAATTAGCTGAAGAAGTTAAAGTTGAGTTAAAAGCTCAGAGCGCTAAGCTGGAACGTAAAGATATTATCGAAACCTCGCTTAAAAACTACGGCGCTATTATCGTATGTTCCGATATGGAACAGGCGGTAAAATTCGCTAACGACCTTGCTCCCGAACATCTTGAGGTATGCTGCGAAAATCCTATGGAGTATATCGGCAAGCTTGACAACGCGGGATCTGTATTCTTAGGGAACTACAGTCCGGAACCTTTAGGCGATTATTTCGCCGGCCCTAACCACGTTTTGCCGACAAGCGGTACCGCTAGATTCTTCAGTCCTTTATCAGTAGACAGCTTCGTTAAAAAGTCAAGCTTTATCTACTACACCGAGGACGCTTTGAGCGAACAGGCTGACGATATTGTACGTTTCGCTGAGGTAGAGGGCTTAACCGCTCACGCTAATTCTATAAAAGTAAGATTTGATAAATAAGGTGATTTTTTGTCATATACTTTAAACGATAAAATAAAAAATCTAATACCATATGAGCCGATTTCAGGCGAGTATTCTATTCGTCTGGACGCCAACGAATGTACGCTCAACTATGATTCGGAGTTTATGAAAACGGTCGATGACGTTATACATAATCTCGATTTTAATCGTTATCCCGACCCGCTTTGTATTGAACTTCGAAAGTCCTTCGCTGATTTTTACGGTATTAATTATAAAAACGTTACTGTAGGTAACGGCTCGGACGAGCTTATTTTCCTGATTGAGTCGGCGTTTATGAAAAAAGGTGAGAAGCTACTTGTAACAAACCCCGATTTCAGTATGTATGAGTTCTACAGTTCAATTACTGAAAATCCCTGCGTTAAGTTTAATAAGAACGAGGATTTGAATATCGACGTTGATAAGCTTATTTCCACTGTTAACAGTGAGAATATAGGTGTCTTAATATTCTCTAATCCCTGTAATCCTACAGGTCACGGGATAACTAAAGCCGAAGCCGAAAAGCTCATTAAGTCCGTAAATTGTCTTGTAGTTCTCGACGAAGCGTATATGGATTTCTGGGGCGAAGAAAACTCGCTTATAAAAGACGTAAATAATTACGATAATCTAATTGTGTTTAGAACCGCGTCAAAAGCGTTAGGAAGCGCTGCTTTAAGACTCGGTTTCGCCGTGGCTAACGAAACTGTAACGAGAGCGATTTCCGCTGTGAAATCACCTTATAACGTTAACAGTTTTTCCCAGGCAATAGGATCTAAACTCTATAAAAACAAAGAATTTTTAAATAATCGTATTAAAACTATTGTTGAAAATACAAAAAAGCTGTATAATGAATTAGTTAGGCTTAGTAAGCTGACTGATGATTTTTATGTATATAAAACTAAAACTAATTTTGTGTTTGTAAAAACAAGCTTTTCAAAAGAACTATGGGAGTTTTTAAAAAGTAAATCTATAGCTATAAGATGTATGGGTGATTATGTCCGCATTACATCAGGTACAGACGAAGAGATAAACGCTGTAATTAATGCTGTAGAAAAGTTTATTTCGGAGAGATAGTATGAGAAACGCTGAAATTAACAGAAAAACTAAAGAAACCGACATCAGCCTGAAATTAAACCTTGACGGCGGAGATGTAAATATTGATACAGGAATCGGCTTTTTTGACCATATGCTGAACTCTTTCGCCACACACGGCGGATTTGGACTTGATATAAGCGTTAAGGGCGATTTAAACGTAGATGATCATCACACTATTGAGGATACTGGTATTGTTTTAGGACAGGCTTTTAATAAGGCTCTGGGCGACAAAAGCTCAATCGAACGTTTCGGAAGCTTTTATGTACCTATGGACGAAGCTTTAGCTTTTGCCTCGCTTGATATTAGCGGCCGTCCTTTTATGGTGTTCGACGCGGATTTTCCCCAGGAAAAATGCGGAGATTATACTTCCGCTATGACGGTTGAGTTTATGAGAGCTTTCGCTTATAACGCGGGAATCACTCTGCACGTTAAATGCGAGTACGGTTATAATTCGCACCATATTATTGAAGCTATCTATAAGGCGGTAGCTCACGCGCTTAAAATTGCCGTAAAACAAAATGACTCAGGTAAACCTTTATCTACAAAAGGTGTTTTATAAAGAAATTAATTGTCTGCAAAACGGACGGAAAGGTTAAAAAATGATTATTTTACCCGCCATCGATATTAAAGATGGCCAATGCGTAAGATTATTTAAGGGGGATTATTCTACCGCTTCCAAGGTAGCTGACGACGCGTACGACGTAGCTGAAAGCTTCGTAAACGCCGGCGCTGAGTGGATGCATATGGTAGATTTAGACGGGGCTAAAGACGGTAAACGTAAAAACTCCGAGTTGATTATCGACGTTGCCAAGAATACCGATATTAAGGTTGAAGTAGGCGGAGGTATCAGAAATATGGATACCATCGAGTATTATCTCGAAAACGGAATTGACCGCGTTATCCTCGGTTCCGCGGCTGTAAAAGACCAGCATTTCGTAATTGACGCCGTTAATAACTTTGATGACAGAATTGTTGTCGGTATCGACGCAAAAGACGGTATAGTTTGCGCTGAGGGATGGACTGATAAGTCCGAGCTTAATTATATCGACCTCGCTAAACAGATGGAACAAATCGGCGTCAAAACTATCGTATTTACCGATATTAACCAGGACGGCACACTTGCGGGTCCGAACCTTGTACAGCTTGATAATCTCTCTCATAACGTTAGCTGTGATATTGTAGCCAGCGGCGGTATATCTAATATCAAGGATATAATAAATTTGCACGATTTAAATATTTACGGCGCTATTACGGGTAAAGCTATCTACAGCGGTAATCTCGATTTAAAACTCGCTATTGACGCCGCTTCAAAGGTGTAATAATGAATTTAGATAAATATTTTAAAAAGGACGGGCTTATACCCGCGGTAGTTCAGGAAAAGTCCACGGGCGAAGTTTTAATGCTCGCTTATATGAACAAAGAATCTTTAAAAAAGACTATTGAAACAGGTTATACATGGTTCTGGTCGAGAAGTCGTCAGGAACTCTGGAATAAAGGAGCAACTTCCGGACATGTCCAAAAAGTCTTAGAGATGTACTCCGACTGCGATGATGATACGCTTCTTGTAGTAGTAGAACAGACCGGAGCCGCTTGTCATACAGGCAACCATTCCTGTTTCTTTAATAAGATAAAATGAGGTAATTAATATGGATGATAAAGTATTAAAGGCTTTATACGAAACTGTTTTAAACAGACGTGACAACAAAAAAGAAGGTTCATATACCTGTTATTTACTCGATAAAGGTCTCGATAAAATTCTTAAAAAAGTCGGTGAGGAATGCAGCGAAACTATTATTGCCGCTAAAAACGGAGATAACAGCGAAACTGTATACGAGATTTCCGATTTAATCTATCACCTTATGGTTATGATGGTTGACCAGGGTATCGAGCTTGACGATGTGCTTAAAGAGCTCGATAAACGCAGTGAGAAAACAGGAAATCTTAAAACATTCCATCAGGTAGATAAAAATTCATAAAACTAACCCACTAATATAAAT
>JAHKZS010000218.1 GCA_020626545.1 bacterium | reverse complement strand
GTTGTTGAGAGTATAGAAGATTTTGTTTCAAAACATAAAAACATAACCTCGTACGCTTCTGTTGTTGACAGTAACGCTTTAAAGATTACAGATATAAAATTTGATGATACCAGCGTGCTTGTTATAGGAAACGAGGGTAACGGAATAAAAGAATCAACCGTAGATAAATGTGATTACAAAATTACGATACCTATGAACGGCAGAGCTGAATCTCTTAACGCGTCAGCCGCGGCCGCTATATTGATATGGGAAATGATTAAATGAATAATCTAAAATATTGGATTTGGTTTACTCAATCAATCGGATATTGTACAACTAAAGCTAAGCAGTTGACTTTTCTGTATGATAGTATAGAGGAGTTTTATAAAGGCGGAGAGCAGGAGTGGCGTTTTTCGGGTTTGTTTTCGGACAAAGAGATTGAAAATATGTCTAACACTCCGCTTACTGCAGCTGATGAGATTATTCACAAATGTAATATACATTATTATGATTTAATATGTTTAGACAGTCCAGAATATCCGAAGTGCTTATTTGATATTGATGATCCGCCTGCGGTACTGTATATTTCGGGAATGCTGCCTGATATTGACGACAGAATGTCTATAGCTGTAATCGGAACACGCAAAGCGTCTATGTACGGTATTAAATCCTCGTATAATTTCGGATATAATCTGGCGAAAGCAGGTGTAACTGTCGTAAGCGGCGGGGCTTTAGGCGTGGATTGTTCGTCCCATATGGGCGCTTTAGCGGCGGACGGCGTTACTATCTGTGTTTTAGGCTGCGGCATTAACTATGATTATTTGCGCGAAAACGCGAAAATGCGCAGCGATATTACCTATAAGGGCGCTGTAATCAGCGAGTATCCGCCCGACACGGAAGCATACGGCTATCATTTTCCTCAACGTAACAGAATCATTTCCGCTTTATCGGACGGAGTTCTTGTAATTGAGGCGGGAAGTAAGAGTGGCTCGCTTATAACTGTAAGCAGAGCTCTGGAACAGGACGCTTCCAAGAAAATATTTGCTCTCGCGGGACCTGTCGATTCTCATTTTGACGGTTCAAATATGCTTGTGAAGAATAAGGTAGCTACTTTGGTAACTGATTATACCGATATTATCGACGCGTTTGATGATATCTATGTTACTTCGGAGCTTGACTGTGCCGTTCGAACGCTTGATGAAGTTGTCGATGTTATCCCGATAAAAGGTAAAGCTCCGACGGATATAAACGGACTTAAAACTAATGATTTAACCGAAGTCCCTGTCCATAAGGATAATCTTAACCTCACTGAGGATGAAAGCGCGGTATATTACGCGATAGGCTTTGAGCCTGTTCATATCGATAAAATATCTGAACTTGTTAATCTGCCCGTATTTAAAGTTTTGCCGATATTAACTACGCTTGAGCTGAGGAAGCTTATAAAATGCGTACAGGGCAGAAGCTACAGATTAATATGAATTAATCACCTTACTTGCTCACGGTAAGGGCAAAAGATTATGTGAGCGGAAAGGCTATGAAAACATATGTCAAATTTAGTAATTGTGGAGTCGCCCGCAAAGGCTAAAACGATAAAAAAGTATTTAGGTAAGGATTTTGACGTGATTGCCTCAATGGGACACGTAAGAGATTTACCTAACGCCAGATTGAGCGTTGATATAAAGAATAATTACGAGCCTAAATACTCGATAATAAAAGGAAAAGAAACTCT
>JAHKZS010000217.1 GCA_020626545.1 bacterium | reverse complement strand
CACCGAAAAGCTCGAAGCCGAAAACGGCGAAAGCTCCGACTCTAAACGGCTCGAAACAAAAAGACTTATAAAGGAGCTTAAAAAATCCAACCCGAATATCGAGGCTAATATATTTAATAGTATGCATAACGTAAGCCTCGACGCAGTAATCGCCTATAAAAAGAACGGCGAGGTACATAATTTTTTAGGTGAATATTAAAATGAAACGTCAGTATTATCAATCTTCGACAATACTGACGTTTCTATATATAAAAGTACGTACTTACTTAACTTTAACTTTCAGCTTCCGCCATACTCCGTTAATTCTGACCTTAATAGTTGTATTTCCTTTTTTTAAGCCTTTTATCTTTAATACGGCGGAAGTTTTTTTGGACGTAAACTTAGCGATTTTAGTATTCTTGAATTTAAGATTTACATCAACCGCTTTACCAAAAGCATAAAGCTTTTTTGTCTGACCTTTTCTTAAAGTCAGTTTTTCGGCGCCATAATAACCATAGGCTCTTCTTTTTGATATTTCGGGGTTATAGTTAACCGTCATTTTTATTTTAACGGTTTTTCCGCTTTTAAGTTTTGCGGTGATAACAGTTTTCCCCTGTTTAAGAGCGGAAGCTTTTCCGTTTTTAGTGATTTTTAATATCTTAGGTTTAGAAGATTTAAAGTCAGTTCCCTTTTTGCCGTCAATAAGCATATTAAAGCATACGCCTGCCTCAGTACCTGCCTTTGAGGTTGAACTTGGAAAATCTATATTCGCTTTAATTCCGTAATAATTCGCGTATTCTCTTACGGGCATACCGAAAGAAGCACTCTTATTATAGCTGACGTTTAGACAACAGCCTTTTATCCTCTTTTGAGCCGGGCCGAGATTTCCTCCCGAGTTATCGGGGATATAATCGTAAAAGCCGAACGCGTATTTCTCTATATTCGTATCGCCTACAACATTCAAAGTTTTCAGCTTCTTACATCCGTAAAAAGCGTAACCCTTAATATCCATATAATGCGTAAACTTTATATTCTTTAAGCTGATACAATCTTCAAAGCACCCGTACGGAATCGTTTCAAGAGAATCGGGTAAAGTTACCTTAGATAAACTTACGCAACCCTCAAACGCGAACTTGCCGATTTCTTTAATACTTTCGGGAATGTTCATCTTTTTCAGGTATTTACAACCACTAAAAGCCTCGTTACCTATATAAGTCAAACCCGACGGAAGTACAAATTCCTCCGCGTATAATCCGTACTCCTCTCCGTCACTGTACGGAGCATAATATCCCGCAAAAGCGTTATCACCTATATAGGTAACTGTATCGGGAATAATAAATTTCTCGGCTTTTATTTCTCTCTTACTGTCGCTTTTATACCCGGAATTACAGCCGTCGAAAAGGTAAGAGCCTAAAAATCTCACCTCATAGCCGTCTACTACGGACGGAATCTCATAAACAGTATTTTCCCTCTTATCCTCGGGCAACCCGTTGAATTGAGTCAGCTCGGCGTATTTATTATCGTAAACAACGTAGTTATACACTCCGTCCTCAGATTTACGAGTTATCATATACTCGCTCTGTGCTCCCGTGGATATTGTCACAGCGGGCAAACTCGCGGCTATCATTATTCCCGACAATAATATAGATGTAAATCTTTTTAACTTCATATTTATACCTCCTTAATAAATATATAAGATAACATCTTTCACAATAGTAGTGTCAGAAAAATCGGAAAAAGTTTCAAAATTCCGCAAAGTTTTTTATCTTTGTAGGATTGCACAATTTGTGCTCGCTGAAATTGTGCAAAACGCACCATAAACTTTTAGTATGGTGAAAAGTATAATTCTTTAAACGAAAATTATTAGTTTACCCGACCTTAAATCAGGTCGGGTATTTATTATATTTATATTTCAGAAACTTTCATAAACCGTTCACAAAAACGTCAGCTCTTCTATCTTTTTATTTCAAATAACGGCATTATGATTATAGCACAACAAGGAGGTATGACGTATGTATATTTTAAAAAACGCGTTAAAAAGTATCACCAGAAATAAGCTGAGAAATTTTTTAATCGGAATAATCGTACTTATAATTTCGATTTCGGCGTGTGTATCGCTCTCAATCAGAGAAGCGGCGGAGGCCGCTAAGGAGGACACCCTAAGCGATTTACAGGTCACGGGAACTATAAGCTTTAACAGACAGAAGGCTATGGAGGAAATGAAAAAGAGCTCCTCAAGCTCATCGAGTTCAAAATCTTCCTCGAGCTCAACTAAAACCGATCGGAGCAAATTCGACTTCGATGTTCTACAGGGCTCGTCACTGTCGCTTTCAGATTATAAAAAATACGCTAAGGCGCTTAAATCAGGCGACAGCTACTATTACTCGGGAGCGGTTTCACTAAACGCTACGGGTAAAATCCTCCCCTACGGAACTTCCGAGGACGACGACGATTCAAGCTCGTCGAGCTCCAGCTCTAAATCGAACTCAAATTCAGGCAATATGCAGCCGCCCGGAGATAATAACAATAACAACAGTAACACTCAGAACAATCAGGGCGGTATGGGACATCAGCCGTTCCAGGTTAATCAGGGAGATTTCTCGATAACAGGTTACTCCTCGTACAAGGCTATGCTCTCGATGTTCGGTGACGACGGCAGTTATAAGATTACCAAGGGTAAGATGTTCGACGAGACGAGCGACGCTTTAGAGTGTATTATAAGCAACGAGCTCGCCACCTATAACAGCCTTAAAGTCGGCGATACTATCAAGCTCGCTAACCCGAATTATGAGAAAGAAACCTACAAGCTCAAAATCGTGGGTATTTATAAAAACTCGGATTCGTCCTCGGAGGAAAATAACCGCTTCCAGATGAACGATCCCGCCAATAACATTTATATGAACTACAACGCTTTCACGAAGATTATCAAGGCTTCCGCGAAGGCTAACCACAAAATGACCGATTCCGACGGAAACAAAACTTCCGCGAAGCTCACCGAAAACCTCGCTTTCACCTATACCTTTAAGAGTGTAGATAACTACAACTCCTTCGCTAAAAAGGTTTACAAGCTCGGTTTAAGCGACGATTATACCGTCAACTCCAACGATTTACAGCAGTACGAAAACAGCCTCTTACCGCTGCAAACTTTAAGCCAGACGGCGATATGGTTCTTTATAATCGTTCTCGCGGTAGGCGGAGTAATTCTTATCACGCTCAACATCTTTAACCTCAGAGAGCGCAAATACGAAGTCGGAGTTTTAACGGCAATCGGTATGAAGAAAGCTAAAGTAGCGCTCCAGTTCGTTACCGAGATATTTATAGTAACGTTTATCGCCCTTATAATCGGCACAAGCGTCGGAGCCGCGGTATCCGTACCCGTTACAAATACGCTTTTAGCTAATCAGATTCAGAGCTCCCAGTCCACAGGCAACAACGTAAAGGAAAACTTCGGCTTTAAGAATGACGACAGTAACACTCCTCCCGATAATAACGGCGGCCCTATGGGAGATATGTTCGGTCAGTCCAAGGCTCAGAATTATGTAGACAGCGTTAACTCAGCTACTAACCTATTCGTAGTTATGGAGCTGGTACTAGTAGGACTGTTCTTAACGATAATCGCGAGCTTGGCGGCGCTTATTAGCATTATGAGGTACGAGCCGCTGAAAATCCTTTCCAACCGCTCCTGATTATCTAATTTAAAATTTACGCATACAATAAGTACACTTAAAAAAGAAAGGCGCTATTATGAGTATTTTAAAACTTGAAAATATTTCCTATCATTACGACAGAAGCAAGGTAATGGTTCTCGATAAACTTAATATGGATTTTGACGAGGGTAAAATCTACACAATCGTCGGAAAGTCGGGCGCGGGCAAGACAACACTTCTCTCCGTATTGTCGAGCTTAGCCGCTCCGACAGACGGCAAAATCTTCCTCAACGACAAGGATATTACAAAGATAGACAGGTATAAATTCCGCAGCAAATACGTAGGGGTTATATTCCAGAGCTTCAATCTTCTCACCCACCTTACAGCCCTTGAGAACGTAATACTTTCGATGGATATATCGGGTAAGAAGTTCGACCGTCCTAAAAAAGAAATCGCCCTTGAACTGCTTAGAAAAGTAGGTCTGGACGAAGAAGAAGCCAAACGGCGTGTATTAAAGCTTTCGGGAGGCCAGCAGCAGAGAGTAGCTATAGCGAGAGCGCTCTCCTACGACCCCGATATTATCCTCGCGGACGAACCGACGGGTAACCTCGACGGCGAAACTCAGGACGAAATAATCGGAATTTTCCGTATGCTCGCCGAAGAAGGAAAGTGCGTAATTATAGTAACGCACTCGCCTGACGTAGCTAAAGCGAGCGATATAACATACGAACTCAAAAAGCCCGATAAAGCGAGCTGAAATTTTTAAGGAAAATAGATAAAAAAATCAAAAATCCCTCTTTCGAATTCTACTGTTAAATTTTAAAATTACACTTACATTATTCCTCAAAATGTGATAAAATAATTACAGTAAACATTTGAAGGAGGGGTTCTTTTGTATTCAGTCGGAGAAATTGTCATTTACGGCGGCGAAGGTGTTTGTAAGATTGATAAAATCGACAAGATGAATATTTCGGGCTTAAAAAACGATAAGCTTTACTACTACCTCACCCCTCTTTTCAGAAACGGCACAATTTACGCGCCTATCGATACGCCTGTTCGGATGAGATACGCTGTATCTAAGGAAGAAGCCGAGGATTTAATCAACAGGATTCCCGAAATCCCAGCGGAAACCTTTACTAACGTAAACGTACGGCTCCTGTCCGAACATTACCAGAACATTATTAAAAGCTACGAGTGCGAGGATTTAGTAAGGGTTATTAAATCTATCGAAGCTAAGAGAAATATACTTCTCGAAAAAGGAAAACGGCTCGGCTCAGTCGAGGAAAGATTTTTAACCAGAGCTGAGGATATGCTTTGGGGAGAATTATCGGTAAGCCTTGGAATCGACAAAGATAAGGTAGACAGCTACATAAGAGAAAGAATACACAGCTAAAGTAAACGGAGCGGCTCATAAGTCAAAAGAGCTGCTCCGTATTTATTTTTATATATTATCTCTGTTCCAATATTTTCGGTCTAAGCTCCTGTACTGAACTGCTTCGGCTACGTGGGCGATTTCGATTTTTTCGCTCTCGTCTAAATCGGCAATAGTTCGCGCGACCTTTAAAATTCGGTTATACGCTCTCGCCGAAAGTCCCATTGTCTCGAACGCTGACTTTAAGAGTTCAGCCGCTTCGTCGGTTATTACGCAGTAGTCCTGAAACTCGGCGTCGGTAAGGCGAGCGTTACAGTTAGTCTTAGAATTTTTATAACGCTCGGTCTGAATTTTTCTCGCTTTATCCACGCGGGCTTTTATACTCTCTGAGCTCTCCTCGTTAGCTTTACCCGAAAGCTCGTCGTACTCTACGGGCGGAACTTCAATATGTATATCGAACCTGTCTATAAGCGGGCCCGATACACGATTCAAGTACCTTTGAATAGCGTTAGGACTGCACGAACACTTCCTCGTAGGATGGTTAAAATAACCGCACGGACAGGGATTCATAGCCGCTATAAGCATAAAACTACACGGATAAGTATATTTCCCGCTGGCTCTCGATACCGTAACCACGCCGTCCTCTAAGGGCTGGCGCAGAACTTCCATAGTTTTTCTGCCAAACTCGGGAAGCTCGTCGAGGAACAATACTCCGTTATTCGCGAGCGAAATTTCGCCGGGCTTAACGTGCATACCGCCGCCGCTTAAAGCTACGGGCGATACGGTATGGTGAGGCGCTCTGAACGGACGGGTTCTGATAAGCGGCGCTCCCTTGGGCAGAGTTCCCGCGATAGAGTGAACCTTAGTAGTTTCGATAGTTTCGTCAAAGGTCATATCGGGAAGTATACCGGGCATACGCTTAGCGAGCATACTTTTTCCCGAACCCGGAGGGCCTATGAGCAGTACGTTATGGCCTCCCGCGGCGGCTATTTCAAGCGCGCGTTTAACCTCGTACTGACCTTTAACCTGAGAAAAATCGGGAATGTCCTTCTTATCAATTACAACCTCCGGAAGCGGTAAGGCGGGTTTAAGCTCCTCGATACCTCTGAAATACTGAACCAAATCGTAAACGTTCTCGACAGGATAAACGTCTATCCCCTCTACAACAGCGCCCTCGGCGGCGTTATCGGCGGGTACAAAAAGTCTTTTAATCCCGCATTCCTTAGCTTTTATAGTCATAGGAAGAACGCCGTTTATACTCCTAAGCTCGCCCGAAAGGCTCAGCTCGCCTAAAAACGCGCAGTCGGATAAATCCACGCTCAAATTCCCCGTAGCTTTTAATAAAGCTACATAAATCGGGAAATCATAAATAGGACCTTCCTTTTTATAATCGGCGGGCGCTAAGTTTACGGTAATTCTCGTAATAGGGAACTGAAAACCCGTATTCTTAAAGGCGTTTCTAACCCTGTCTTTACTCTCCTTAACAGCGGTATCGGGAAGTCCAACCATATCGAACAGAGCCTGTCCGTTAGAGATAGAAACCTCTACCTCTACGGGATAGCTGTCTATTCCGTAAAGCCCGAAGCTGTTGCATTTTACTACCATAAGCCCACCTCTTTACGCTCAATTTAAGTTAAAATCATTATAACATATGAACGAATGTTTTATCAAGTAGTTTTGTAAATTTGACATTAAAAATTTTTTGCGTTATGATTAGGGTATAAATTTACAGGTGGTGTTATTCTGTCCACAACTAACTACGGCTCGCTAAACGACAACACTTTAGCGGCGCTGTCTAAAAAAGGCGACGAAAAAGCCTTTGAGGAAATTACTATCCGCTATATTAAGCTACTCTACTCCATAGCGGCTAAATACAATATTGACGGCTACGAAACTCAGGACATAGTCCAAGAGGGACTTCTCGCGTTTTTGATAGCCACAAAAACCTTCGACGAAAACGGGGACGCGTCGTTTAAAACCTATGCCTCAAAATGCGCGAAAAACCGTTTTAATGACCTAGCGAAAAAGGTTAACGCTAAAAGCGCGGTTCCGAAATCTCAGATTGTGCCGATAGACAGTATTGAGGATAAAACCGACGACACTCAGAATATTGAGGATCACGTACTTGAGAGAGAGTACCTAAAGACGTTTATAAAACACCTCGATTCTATGCTCGACGCGGACGAAAAAATGGTTTTCAATATGTACGCTCAGGGCTATTCGTACAAGGAAATCGGCGAAAAAATTAAAACCTCGCCCAAAAAGGTAGATAATATACTACAGAAGATAAAAAGAAAACTCAGAGGGCTTTAAGAGTTAAGAGGTAAAGTTAAGAGCCGTTAAAAGTTAACAGCATAAAATAAGGTCGGATAGAAATTCAATCTATCCGACCTAATATTTTTATTTGACTTTAATTTTAATCGTCTTGACTATCTTTTTAGACTTAAAATTCGAGTTGCCCTTAGCGGTTATTGTAATTTTAACCTTGTAGGTTTTACCTTTCTTTAAGCCTTTCGAGATAATCAAGTTTCCACTCTTAACGGTAACCTTTTTATTGTTGTTTTTATAAGTTACCTTGCCCTGAGCCTTTTTGACGATTATCGCCTTTTTGATAGTCGTCTTTTTCTTGGCTTTGGCTGTGACTTTCTTTTTGGCTGTGATCTTAACAGGATTCGAGGCTTTGGTAATCTTGAAAGTCTTGACGATTGTGCCTGTGTAATCGCCTGTGCCTGTTATAACAATTGTTGCGCTGCCCGCTTTTTTGTTATTTGTATAAGTAGAATTAACAGTCGCGATTTCTTTGCCGTCGGTCACTATAACATTTTGAGTAATGGCTTTGCCCGTGTATGTTTTATTCGTTAACCCAAGCACATCCCAAGCGCTTATGTCCTTTTTCTCTATAACAGAAGGTAATGTAGGTTCCGGTATACTTGGAAGCGGGACTGTCGGCTCTGTTATATTTGTGCTTGGAACTGTCGTTATCGGTTCGGTTGTACTGGGAGCAGTGGAATCTGTTGGTTCATTTGTTACAGGTTGTGTTGGGTTATTTGTGGTAGGTTCGGTAGTTTTCTCCTCGGTTTTTATTAACTCATCCACATATAAATATGGAGAGTAATATTTGTTCCCATTACCATCAAACAACCATATTCCGTGTATATAACCTGACTTATCATTATCAAAATCAGAATATTTTACATAATACGATAAAGACGCATCTTTACCTTCTAATGAAAT
>JAHKZS010000216.1 GCA_020626545.1 bacterium | reverse complement strand
CTACGGAAAGAGCGTAAACCTGACCGACATAGAGCGACTTATCCTCAATATCCGGTACAATAGTTTTTACGATTTCTTTTGTAGGAGTTGTGTCGATTTGAACGTCTGTAGTTTGTTCCGTAGCGGGTTGTGTAGCTGTACTTTTATAGTGTATATCGATTTGGTAGTCGCTTTTAAATCTGCAAACCTGCGGAGCGCCTTTTGCGGATTTCTTTTCAATCTGAACATAATATTTTCCGTCGAATGAGTATCCGCTTAAATCGGCAATACCGTTTTCGTCGGTTTTAAAGGGTTCGCCGTTAATTTTAAGAGTCGCGCCCGCTACAGGAGCCCAATCGTAAGAAGCCACCCATTCGCCTTTATCGTTCTGAGAGTAAACTCCGTCCCAACTCTTAACCTTAATTTTACCCTCGTTAATCATAGAAGTGTCAAGTACGGGAATCTGGCACGGAAAATCTCCGTAATAGAGTACGATTTCGTCGCCGTCATTTACCTTGTAATCATTTACGCCGACTTCGGGAACTTTACCGTTTACGGAATACATCCAACCATCGTATTTATCTAAAGAACCATTTTTTACGCCGTTAACAGCTGTAATAAAACCATCTTTAGCGCCTGTGATTGTGATGTCGTTAGATTCATCCTTTGACACTGACTCGAGAACATCCGCGACAGTAACGTCGATAGGATCATCGCCTTCGTCGCTAAGCTCCCAGTTAGACCAGTACAAGTTCTTTTCGATTCCTTCGATTCTGACTGAATACTTTAATGTTGACGCGTGAGCGGCAAATACAAAGCAAGACGCAATCAGAACAACAGCGATTGTGATTGAAATTAGTTTTTTCATTTTTACCTCCATAATAAAAATAGCCCTAAAAAAGGGCATAACAAAATAAGCCTTATGGCTCTACTGACGCTTCAAATGCCCAAGCGCAGTATTTTTTACGAGTACGGTAGGTCTCCCGGCTTAAAACCATATATTACAAAGCGCCTTCCCAAAAAATCAGTGGCATAATGCTTTCTTTAGGTTAAATACGGTAATGGCTGTTGTGACGGACTCTAACCGTCTTCCCTATTAATTCTCGCGAAACCGCACAAGTTATATTTACAGGTAAAGTATAGCATACTTATCGAGATTACGCAAGTGTGTATCTTAACTCAATAATCAATAATAATAAAAAAATTTCCTCTTTATTCTTATTTGTATTAATTTTAACTAAAATTTATAGTATAATAACTCTGATTAGAGTAATTTATTGATAAAAAGTTATAAATATAGTTTATTTAAAGCTCAAAAGGAGGCTTCATTGTGTTAATAACTAAAGAAAAAACGGATAATACCATTGTACTGAGAGTCGAGGGTAAGATAGACACCTTGACTTCTCCCGAACTTGAGCAGGCGATTGCCGATACATATGAAGACTGCGGCAAGCTGGTTTTAGACCTTTCTAAAGTGGATTATATTTCATCCGCGGGATTAAGGGTAATTGTTGTAGCCCATCGTGAAATGGAAAAACACGATGGACTAATTATAAGAAATTTAAGTAAAAACGTAAAAAATGTTTTAACAATAACAGGATTCTATAAAACACTTAATATAGAAGAATAAGAAAGGAAAAAAACGCATGAAAAGATTCCATTTATCCAGAACTGAGTACGGTATCTATGTAGAACAGGTATCTAAGGAAAATACCGCTTATAATATACCGCTTAAGATAGCTCTCGCAAGCGGAGTCGACTTAGAAAAACTTACTCAGGCGATTCGTACTTTTGTAAACGCTCATCCTTGCTTAAAATCCGCCTTTGAAGTGGATGAAAACGGCGATGTATATAAATATATCCGCGACTGTGAGGTTGAAGTAAAAACAATTGAGTCGGATGATATTGATATATATTCGTTAATTAAGCCTTTTGATTTACATAATGATATACTGTTTCGTTTTTATATAATTAAATCATCAACCGGAAATACGCTTTTCTGTGATATTCATCATATCGTATTCGACGGCACGTCATGCGCCATTTTAACGGAGCAGATTAACCGCGCTTATAACGGTGAAGATATTGGAGAAGAAAGCTTTTCGGCGAACGACTATTCACTCGAAGAATCAAAACGACTTAAATCCGATGAATATAAAAAGGCGAAGGATTATTATCTTAACGCGTTTGAGGGTATCGACACAGACTCTTCCATTTTTACTGATAAAAATGACCGTGAGCCTATCGCGAAGGAAATCGTCTATCCTTTTAAATACGTAGACTCTGACTCGCTTAAATCTTTCGGAAAACAATGCGGCGTTAAGCTCAGCACATTATTTAACGGCGCGTTTTCATATGTGCTGTCAAAATACTCAGGCAGCGACGAAGCGCTGTTTTCAACGTTCCATCACGGCAGAGATGAAAGGCTTGCGGACGCTGTCGGTATGTTTGTTAAGACATATCCTGTTTACGCCGATTTTTCCGCGGACGATAAGATAGATTCATTCCTCAAAAAGCTCGATAAACAGATTTCTCTGAATCGAAAAAATGATTTATACTCGTTTTTAGATTTCTGTGAGGACACAAAGCTTAATCCTTCGTTTTTATTCGCGTATCAGGGAGACCTATTCCCCGACGTCGACTTCTGCGGCGGAAAATCTAAAATTGAATTGATGCCGATGAAGGACGCTAAGGCCGGGTTTGAGCTTACTATAAGGAGAGATAACGGAAAATTCTACGCTCATACATTATACAGCCAAAATCTATATGACGACGAAATCGTGTTCGGTATGCTGGAAAGCTTAGATAAAGTGCTTTCGGAAATGCTTAAACACGAAAAGCTGAGCGAGATAGATATGCTGACCGAAAATCAGCTTGAAAAGCTCGACAAAGAGAACCATTTTGAATTTGACTACGAAATTACCGACTTAGTGACTATGTTCCGCCGTCAAGTCGAAAAAACTCCGGATAATACCGCGGTTGTTTATCTCGACCGCTCATACACCTACCGCGAGGTAGACCGAATCACCGAGAACATAGCGGCGTTTCTGAAAAGTAAAGGCGTAGGTAAAAACCACGCTGTATCCGTCCTTATTCCGAGATGCGAATATATGCCTATTGCCGCAATCGGTATACATAAAGCCGGTGCCGGATACCAGCCTCTTGACCCGAGCTACCCGAGCGAGCGGCTTGAATTTATGATAAAAGACGCCGACGCTAAGTATCTGATAGCGGACAGAGAACTTATGGATAAGATTCCGGGTTATGACGGTCCTGTGCTTTATACGGATGAAATTTCAAATCTTCCGGACGCTGAAAAAATTAAAGAAAAACCCGATCCCGGCGATCTCTTTATTATGTTATATACCTCGGGCTCAACAGGTGTACCGAAAGGTGTTATGTTAGAGCATCACAACCTTTGCTGTTTCTGTAACTGGTACATAAATACCTATAATATGGATGAAACCAGCCGTGCCTCAGCGTACGCAAGCTACGGCTTTGACTGTCATATGCTAGATATGTACCCTGTTCTGCTTGTCGGCGGACAGCTTCATATTATTGACGAGAGTATCCGTTTGGATCTTGTAGAAATCAATAAATACTTTACCGAAAACGGCATAACCCATACATTTATGACTACTCAGGTCGGAAGACAGTACGCCGAGCTATTTCCCGACGCTTCTAATCCGAAGCATCTTTCGGCGGCAGGTGAAAAGCTTGTACCTGTAGCTCCGCCGAGAGGATTTCAGCTTTACAACGGCTACGGTCCGACCGAGTGCACAATATTTACACATATGTATCCTGTCGACAAGCTTTATGACCGCGTGCCTATCGGCAAACCGCTGTTCAATATGAAGCAGTACGTTGTGGATAAAAATATGCGTCGTGTTCCTATCGGCGTACCGGGCGAGCTGATTGTAGCGGGTCATCAGGTAGGCAGAGGATATCTCAACCGTCCCGAAAAAAACGCTGAAGTCTTTATACGCAATCCGTTTTCAGATGAGCCGGGATACGAAAACGCTTACCGCACAGGAGATATTGTGCGTATTTTGAGTGACGGCAATACAGACTTTATCGGCAGAAATGACGGTCAGGTTAAGATTCGCGGTTTCAGAATCGAGCTCAGCGAAGTCGAGGGAGTTATACGTAAATTCCCCGGAATCAAAGACGCTACAGTTCAAGCGTTCGACGAACCGGGAGGCGGAAAGTTTATTGCCGCGTATGTAGTTAGTGACGAACCTGTTGATGTAGAGGAAATGGGCGAATTTATCAAACAGGATAAACCCGCGTATATGGTACCCGCGGTAACTATGCAAATTGACCGTATTCCTTTGAACCAAAATCAGAAGGTTAACAGAAAGGCTCTTCCAAAGCCTGAGCCTAAAACAAAGGCTTCCGCGAAAGATAAACCTGCCGCTCCGCTAAATGTGCTTGAAAAAGAAATACACGAAATTGTTTCCGGCGTAATAGGCACAACCGATTTCGGAATTACCGATCTATTCTCGGAACTCGGTCTTACGTCAATATCGAGCATTAAGCTCGCTATGCTTATTTACGATAAATTCGGCATACAGATAAATGTGCGTAAGCTTGTTTCGGACGGAACAATTCAGAATATAGAAAACGAAATACTTACAGGACTTCTTAAAGAAGAAACCAAGACCGATACAGAGAAAAAACGCGGTTTACAGTCTTGCCGTCTGAGCTTTGCCCAACAAGGAGTTTACACCGAATGTCAGGCAAACCCAGATACTGTGCAGTACAATATACCTTACGCGCTTAAGTTCCCTAAAGGAATTAACGCTGATGCGCTCGAGAAAGCTGTACGTGACGTAATAGAAGCTCATCCGTATATTCTATGCCGTTTCGCTGCCGACAGCGATAACGAAATTGTACAGGAACCTATCCCCAATTTCGAGCTTGATATTCCGATAAAAGAAATGACTACGGCGGATTACGAGGAATATAAAGCGAAGTTCGTAAGACCATTCGACTTAGAAAAAGGTCCTTGCGTAAGATTTGAAATCATAAAAACTGACGAGTTAATTTTACTCGCCGATATGCACCATCTTGTAAGCGACGGAGCTTCTGTCGATATGTTCTTCAACCAGCTTTCCTCCGCGTTAGACGGAAAATTACCCGAAAAAGAAAGCTATACCTATTACGATTTTGCCGTTGAGGAAAAGATTACTCCCGAAACAGAAAAATTCTTCGAGGAACAGATGGCTGAGGTTGAAGAACCTACACAGCTTATCCCCGATATATTCGAAGAAAACCTGCCTCATAACGAAAACAGCGTAACTGTTTCCACAGATATAGAGGCAGTAAAGTCTTTCGCTAAGAGTATCGGCGTTACTCCCGCGGCGGTATATCTCGCCGCAAGCTATATCGCCTTCGGCAGATTCGTGTGCGAGGACACTGTGTCGATTGTAACTGTCAGCAACGGCAGAAGCAATATGAAAGTCAGAAATACAATGGGAATGTTCGTAAATACTCTCCCGCTTGTAACTACGCTTGACCATAAAGAAAATACGGTTGAATTCTTAAAGCGTGTTTCTCAGAACTTCTCAGAAACAATCGCTCACGAGAATTATCCTTTCGCGCGTATAGCGAGCAAATACGACTTCCATCCCCGCGCCTCTTATACTTACCAAATAGGCGTTATTAACGAATACCACACCAATCACGGTACAATCGAGGTTGAGGGACTAGAGCTTGATATAGCTAAGCTTCCTGTCGCGGTTTATATCGAGGGCAGCGAGAAAAACGCTGTAATCAAGGTGGATTACGATACCTCTATGTACAGCGGCGAGATGATGAAAAGCTTAGCTGACGCTATCAATAACGCCGTTAACGGATTAATTTCCTGCGATAATGTTTCGCAAATCAGCCTTACTGACGAAGAACAGTGGAAAGTTCTCGACAGCTACAATAAACCTTGGGATCTCGATTATGATATGACAGATTCCGTATTAACCGGATTTAAGAAGATTGTTTCAAAATATCCGGACAAAACCGCGGCTGTATTTAAGGATAAATCATACACTTATAAAGAACTCGACGAGTTAACCGACAGCCTCGCGGCAAAAATATATCAAATCGTCACCAAAGCAACAGGTAAAAGCGATCTAAAGGAAGAAGTAGCGGCAATCATTCTGCCGAGAAACGAACAGACCTTTATTCTTCCGATGGCTGTAGTTAAGGCGGGTATGGGTTACGAACCGCTCGACCCAAGCTATCCTCAGGAACGCTTGAATTTCATGGTAAAGGACGCGGATGTTTGCCTGCTGATAGCGGACGACGAATTGCGTGATATTATAGACGAGTACGACGGAGAAGTTGTAACGGTCAGCGAGCTGTACAAAATGGAAACTCCAGACATTACCCCTGCCGCCCCGTCGCCCGACAGCCTGTTTATTATGCTTTATACGTCGGGATCAACAGGAATGCCTAAAGGTTGTCAGATAGAAAACGGAAACATTGTCGCTTACGCTCACGGTATGCGAAACACCTTCTACACTAAGGACGACAATGTTGCCGCGTACGCTTCGTTCAGCTTCGACGTAAATATGGCGGACGTATTCTGTACGCTTCTTGTCGGCGGAACTGTTCATATTGTACCTGAAGAAGTTCGAATGAATCTTGACGATTTAGCGGCTTACTTCGACGAGGCGGGCATTACAACCTTACTGCTCACCACACAGGTCGGCGTTCAATTCCTGCAAAACTATCCGAAGCTTAAGACGCTTAGACTGCTTGTTATGGGTGGCGAAAAACTTCCCGCTGTAGAGCCGTCGGGCATCAGTTATACAATCGCTAACGGTTACGGTCCTACGGAAAACTGCTGCGGAGTAAGTATTTTCCCGATAAAAGAATGGGAACCGAATATTCCTATCGGAAAACCGATAGCAACTATTCACGGATACGTACTGGATAAAACTAACCATCGTCTGCCCGCGGGTGCCGCCGGAGAATACTGTCTATCCGGACCGCAGGTCAGCAGAGGTTATCTGAATCGTCCCGAAAAAACCGCCGAAGCGTATGAGAACAGTCCGTTTGACGAGTTCCGTATGTATCATACAGGCGATATTGTGCGTTACAGACAGAGCGGTGATATTGAATTTGTCGGTCGAAAAGACGGACAGGTTAAAATAAGAGGTTTCAGAATTGAAACAAAAGAAGTCGAGGCGGTTATCCGCGGATACGAGAGTATAAAAGACGTAACAGTTCAGGCTTACGATTACGAGGGCGGCGGAAAATATCTCGCGGCGTTCGTCGTAAGCGAAGGTACCGTGGACACAGCCGCGCTCGCTGAGTATATCAAGAGTCAGAAACCCGCTTATATGTGCCCGGCGGTCATTATGCAGATAGACAAGATACCGCTGACCATAAATCAAAAAGTCGATAAGAAGGCTCTTCCGAAACCGGAACAGAAAAAGGCGGATTATGTCGCTCCTGCTACTAAAACTGAGGAAGATTTCTGTAATATTTTCGGCAGTGTTCTCGATATTGAACGTGTCAGCGCCGAGGACGACTTCTTTGAAATAGGCGGAAGCTCAATACTCGCGATGAAGGTTGTTATCGCGGCGGAAAAAGCCGGATACAAAATCGTATATAACGACGTATTCACTTATACCACCCCGAAAGCTATGGCTGAGTTCCTCGGCGATACTTCCGAAAAAACGATTAAAACCGAAGCTCCCGCCGTTTACGGCGATTGGACGCCTCCGATAACCGGCAGGGACGGTTACGACTACACTAAAATACACGAACTGCTTTCTAAAAATACTTTGGAAGCGTTCAGAAACGGCGAACTAAACACAATAGGCGACGTGCTTTTATTGGGAGCTACGGGCTATCTCGGAAGTCATGTTCTGCGTGAATTAATAGAAAATTATGACGGTGAGATTTATTGCTTTGTACGCCCGGGTAAAGAGCAAAGCGGCGAGCAGCGCCTTAAATCCACACTTCGCCACTATTTCGACTACGATTATGAGTGGCTTTTCGGTTCACGGCTCAACGTTATCGAAGGAGACGCGACAGATCCGTCCGCGTTAGCGGCGTTTGAAGCTCCGCGCGGCGGAATGACCGCTATAAACTGCGCGGCAAGCGTTAAGCACTTCGCTAAGGGCAACGAAATAGACCGTGTTAATGTTGAATCGGTAAAGAACCTTACATCCTGGTGTGAAAACAATAACGCGCGCCTTGTACATATTTCGACAGGAAGTATTATGGGAAGCCGTGAGAACGGTTTACCGCCCGTAAGCTATAAATTTACCGAGAATGTACTTTACGCGGGTCAGGAGCTCAACAGCAACCAGTATATTCACTCTAAGTTTATGGCGGAACGTCATATTTATGAGGAAGTAATCGAGCGCGGTCTAAAAGCGACGGTGTGCCGTGTAGGCAATCTCGCTCCGAGATTTGAGGACGGCGAGTTCCAGATTAATTACGCTACCAACAATTATATGCGCTCGCTAAACGCTTACAAGACAATCGGGCTTATAAGCTATGACGCGCTGAATGTACAGACTGAGTTTTCACCTATAGATTATGTTGCGAAAGCCGCGCTTGCGCTTGCGAAAACACCTGACGACTGTGTATGCTTCCAGCCTCTTAATCCGCACAGACCGCTTATGGGCGATGTTATCCGCAGTATGAATGATATAGGCTGCAACATTCGCGGCGGCGAGAATGAAGAAGTTGCCGAAGCGCTTAACACCGCGCTTGCCGACGAAAACAAGAGCTCGACTGTCGGCAGTCTTATCGCCTACAACAGCGGCGACAGTATTCAAATGATCGGTCTTGAAAGCTTAGACAACGACTATACTTCGCGCGTATTGGAAAGGCTTGGATTCTCCTGGCCTGAAACAGATTCGGAATATATACGTCGTTTTCTTAAAAAGCTTGATGAAAAAGGATTTTTCGGAGGAAATGATTAATGAAATTAATCCATGAACTCATATCTGAATACGCTTTATCAAGTCCCGATAAAACCGCGGTTGAGGATCCATTCGGCAAAATAACATATAGCGAGCTGGATTTAAAAAGCTCCTCATTATCACTTTCGCTTATGTCGCTCGGAGTTAAGCCGGGCGGCGCGGTAGCGGTCTATGTGCCTTATATAAAAGAAATCCTGCTCGGCGCGGTTTCCGCGCTGAGAATGGGCTGTATATTTATTCCCTTTGACGAAGCGTATCCCGAAAAACGATTGGAATATATGCTTGAGGATTCTAACTCCAAGGCGATTCTTACTACACGAGAGTTCTGGAATAAAAAGCCTTTGAATTTTCCGGAGGAAAAAGTAATCTTTCTCGATGAAGTAAAGGAAACTTCCGAAACAGTTTTCCCGCCCAAAGAAATTACGTCCGACTCCCCCGCTATGCTCCTGTACACCTCGGGTACAACAGGCAAGCCCAAAGGCGTACTTCACTCCCATCGTTTTATGGTGCAAATTGTTGACGTTATAAAAGCGCACAATGACGCGGCGATGAACTCAGACACACGCTCGGGCGTTATGTCAAGCTTTCCTTTCGTTGCGACAATGATGTTTTTAATCGGTCCGATTATTAACGGAGGAACCGTTTGTATCGCTCCTGTCGCCGCGCGCAAGGATATGGATTACCTTTATAAGTTTATCAAGGAATCGGTTGTAACCCATATTTTTATGCCGTCAAGTCTCGCGGCTATTATGGCGGAGGACTATAATCTAAGCGGTGTTTTTGTATTTGCCGCGGGTGAAAAACTGAGAAATTTCCGTCCCTATTCTCCAAATAATATGCTCATTAACCTTTACGGAAGCACTGAAACAAGCGCGGTTATATCTAAAAAGATTAAAGGTAATGAAGATAGGATTTTTGTCGGAAAGCCGTATATCAATACTAAAGCGATGGTTGTGGACGATAATTTAACTCCCGTTCAATCAGGAGTTGCCGGAGAATTGCTAGTTTCTAACGACTATATGTCGAGCGGATATTACAAGCTCCCGAAACAAAGCGCAGAAAAATGGGTAGAAATAGACGGCTCGCGCTGGTATCGTACAGGCGACAGGGCCTTATGTACTCCTGACGGCGATTTTGACATTTTAGGCAGAACCGATAATATGGTTAAGCTTCGCGGATTCCGCATAGAAACAGGCGAAGTTGAGGCGCAGATCGCGAACGCTCTGCCCAAAATTAACAGAAACGATATAGGGCAGCTTGTTGTTGTATTAAAGACTGTTTCGGGAACGGATCATCTATCATGTTACTACGAAGCTGATAAAGATATAGACAAAAAGGCTGTTAAAAAAGAAATCTCAAAAAATCTCACGGAATATATGATTCCTGATATCTGGGTAAGAATGGACGCGTTACCGAGGAACTTAAACGGTAAGGTTATGCGAAATGAACTCCCCCAGCCAAAAAGAGAACGCCGCACTATCGGCGTACTGGACAGCGAGGTTGTCGCTCGTGTGCTTATGACAGCGGCAGAGGTACTGGATACGGATTACTTTATCGGGCCGGACGACCGTTTTACCGATATAGGCGGAACCTCTCTAAACGCTATGGAATACGCGGTTGCGTTACGTGAGCAAGGAATTAAAATCAGCGGCGCTCATATTCTTCAATATAATGTTCTTAGAAAGATTGCAGAAACTGCCGAGGTGGCGTATGAGCAGCTTTGGCCGCACGATGAATATGAAGCTATCCGCAAAGATTATGCCGAAAGAGGCGAACACATCGAGAAGGTACTGCCGATTTCAACAACACAGGACGAAATGTTGTTTGAGCAGATTATTTATCCCGAGTCAAGCAACTCCAAAACCTCTTTCTTCCTACAGGTAGACAGCGTTATTTCCGAACAAGATTTAAGAAACGCTCTTGATATTGTAGCAAATGAAAACGAAAAGCTTCGTTCCTCAATAGTTTTTCACAATGTATCGGTAATACAGCAGGTTATTTCCGACCGAAAAATTCCGCTGAAAATGGTTGAGCAGGATAAAATCAACCCCGAAAATCTAAATATGTTGCTTGAAGAAACCTTAAACGCTCCAATGGACTTACAGTTTGACAGTGTGGCTAAAGTTATCTGTTTACACGCGGAGAATATGAGCTTTCTGTTTTTTACGGCTCACCATATCGCTGTGAGCGACGAACAGTTTAGAGGGTACATCGCAAGGCTTATGTCCGTATTGGAGAAAGACTATCCCGATGATACTTCTATAAGCGGATGGCGTGAATTATTTGAGTTTAATATCGAACATAAAAACGATGAAGAAAAAAGCGCCGATAAAACAAAAACTGTCGAAATAAAAAATTTTATACCGTCGGACATCTGTGTTTATTCTGAAAATAACGGTCCGAAAGTTGTATTTGTACATACAGGCAATACGGGGAGTTCCGCTTACTATCGTTTAGCTGACAGAATCGGAGATAAGGTTTCCTTTTCGGTAATCGAGCCGTATAATCTGTATCATCCCGACAGTGCTGTTTACGGAATTAGAAACATAGCTGAAAATTATATCAAAATCTTGAAAGAATATCAGCCTGAGGGACCTTATATACTCGGCGGCTGGTGCTACGGCGGCGTTGTGGCGCACGAGATGGCTTGTCAATTAACACAAGCCGGCGAAGAAGTAAAGCGTCTGTTTATGCTGGATTCTCACGCGCTCGGTAATTCTCAACTACGAAAATTATCCAAGGGTATGCTTTCTGAGATTAACGTCGAATACTTCGAAACTTGTCCCCTATTCACCGAATTACGTGAAAGCGGTATGCTTGAGGCAATGATAAAAAACGCCGAGCATGTGTCGGAGGATTTATATAATCATATTCCCTCAATGTATCACGACGGCGTAACATATTTTAAGCCAGGTCAAATTCCCGCGGGCGTAACCGGCGACAATTTTAAATACTGGAAAAGTATGATGGAATTTAAGGCGGGTAACTATGAAAACTACTGCGATACGGATAAAATGAAGATTATTCATACACCTCACGAACACGATTTAATGATGGACGACCCGTCACTTGACATCATCGTACCTGAGTTTTTCAAAGATATTAATTTAGAATAAATATAACCCCGATATTCAGTTCAACTGATTATCGGGGTTGTATTATGAAAATAAAATAGTTTTGGTACAGCTTCCATACGTTTGACTATTAAAATAAAAAACCATCACAAATATGATGGCTTTTTTATGGTGGAGATAAGGGGCGTTTTATATTACAGAAAACAACATATCGCTTATTGTGTTCACATATATCAGAAAACATTCATAAACGCTCCTCGGTAAAAACTGTCCACCGGACAGTTTTTTGACCCTCGGCTTCAAATTCCCTTCCGATTACGGCATAAAATTTACCCGCCTGTTCACATCGCGTGAGCAGGCGGGCTTTTACTTTTTATACTCTAAAACAACAGTCGAGTAGACTTACACCTCGCAATGTAAACCCCTCACAGAACCGTACGTGCAGTTTTCCCGCATACGGCTCCTCATAATAAAATTCACATCTT
>JAHKZS010000215.1 GCA_020626545.1 bacterium | reverse complement strand
CTTTAGGCGGCAATGCTCGGTTGTAGTATCGTTATAGGCTTTTTCACATTCTTTTATAAGGAATTTTTTAGTAACGCCGTAGTCGAGAAAATCCCACGGTAAAATTTCATCGAAGCTTCTCTGGCGGCAAGCGTAAAAGTCAGGGTCAATACCACATTCCTCAAATAGTTCCATCCAACCCTCGAACGAGAAACAATCATTCCAACCGTCGAAATGGAATCCCATTTCCAAAGCCTTTTCCATAACCTTATTGAGCTTGCGGTCGCCTCTCGCGAACACTGCCTCGATATAACTGGTGTCGGCGTCGTGATAATTATAATTAACCTTTTTAGTCGTAATCGTATCTTTTAAGTGGAGCTGTTTATCCATTAGCTCTGCTCTGGAGTTTTGAGCGTACCACTGGAACGGTGTAAACGGCTTAGGTACAAATGAAGCGGTCGAAATCGTAACGGTAACACCCTTACCCTTAGGCTTATTTTCGCATCTATAGAAAGTATCTACCACCTTTTGTGAAAGGTGAGCTATACCCTCTACATCCTCGTAGGTTTCGGTCGGAAGTCCGATCATAAAGTAAAGCTTAACCTTATTCCAGCCGCCGTTAAACGCTTTGGAACAAGTTTCAATAAGCTCGTCCTCCTGAACATTTTTATTAATAGCGTCTCTTAAACGCTGGGTTCCGGCTTCGGGCGCGAAGGTAAGTCCGCTTTTACGGACGGTTTTAAGCTTATTTAAAATATCCTCGCTAAAACCGTCAACTCTAAGCGACGGAAGTGAAATATTAACCTTTTCGTCGGATGACCACAAAGTAAGCTTTTCGAGCAATTTAACAATTTCTGTGTAGTCGGATGAACTGAGCGACGATAAACTGACCTCATCGTAGCCTGTATTATTACATATAGTGTGGCACTGTTTATCTATAACGTCCACGGATTTTTCACGTACAGGACGGTATAAGAATCCCGCCTGACAGAATCTGCAGCCTCTTATGCAACCTCTGAAAATCTCGGAAACAGCTCTGTCGTGGACAATTTCTATATTCGGAACTACAAAATTTTCGGGATAATAGCTTTCGTCCATATTGTGCATAAGACGTTTTTCTACAACTGCCGGAGCGTTATCCTTAGGAGTAAAGCTCTTTATAGTGCCGTCATCGTTATATTCGACGTCATACAGCGCGGGTACATAAACGCCCTTAATCTGAGCGGCTTGTTTTAAGAACTCGTCCTTAGATTTATTTTCAGCCTTACATTTTCTATAGAGTTCGATAACTTCTAAATCGACTTCCTCACCTTCGCCGATAAAGAAAATATCAATAAAATCGGTCAAAGGCTCGGGGTTACAGGCACAAGGGCCTCCCGCTACCACAATCTGCTTAAGCTCTTTTCTGTCGGATGATTTAATCGGAATATTCGCAAGCTTCAGCATATTTAACACATTAGTAAAACTAAGCTCATATTGCAGCGTAAAACCGATAAAATCGAAATCGGTAATAGGCTCGCCGCTTTCCAGAGCGAAAAGCGGAATATTTCTCTCAAGCATAAGTTCTTCCATATCAAGCCACGGCGCAAATACTCTCTCACACCATATATACGGCACATTATTAAAAATACTGTAGAGAATCTTCATTCCGAGGTGCGACATACCTATCTCATAGGTATCTGGGAAACAGAACGCAAACCTGACATCCACATCCTCTTTATTCTTAACCACAGAGTTCATCTCTCCGCCTACATAACGACCGGGTTTTTGAACTTTTAAAAGTATTTTTTCAACTTCCTTATTAATCATATTTCCTCCGTCAGAGATATTTTTCATCCCTGAAAAACAAAGATAATATCAAATAAATTCCTATAAAAAGCAACGAAAAATTATATTTAGAATTCAACATCACCATAATTCCAATAAAGAATATAGGCAAAGCTGTTATAATCGTAATAACTTCCAGTATTTTAGCCGAAATTTCGGGAGTAAAGCGTTTAACTAAAAGTAGATAAATAAGCTGTCCGCCGTCCAAAGAAGCCGCGGGGAGTAAATTAAATAACCCTACGAACAGATTAACCAACGCGAATTCACGGTAGAAAAATAGTAAGATTAAAGAAACGAGTATATTAAACAACGGCCCCGCGAGCGTAATAATTATGTCCTTGGAAAACTCGGAATTATAGCGTTTATTTTCTATAATAGAAATATTAAAAGCTTTGATGCTTACCCCGAGCGGATTATATCCAAACAGATACATAAAAACAAGATGTCCTAACTCGTGAATAATAATCGCTAAAAAACAAAGAAGATAGTTAGTGTAGCTGTTGCTAATTACAATTATCGAAATTAACGCGATTGCGGGAAACGATAAATAAACAGAAAATCTATTTATTTTGAATCGCATTTATAAGTTTATCGAGGCTTATATTCTCGACATCTTCCTTAATAATAAGTTCGTTATTAATGTTTTTATCGTACCATTTATAAACTTCGGAGAACATATCGGGGTTGAAATACTTTAAACCGTACAGCGATAAAATCCCGATTATACAAACTATTATTTGAATAATCACGAGCAACGGTTTAGAGCCTCGCTCTTTCTTTTTAGGAACGGTTTCACCGGCTTCGTCGGGTGTATCCTCGACTGATTTAAACTCAACCGGATTATATACAGGCTTCCAGTCACCATTAAAATACAGAGTTTCCGGATTGTCCATTATATCACCTCGATTAATTTATATGCGGGGTGACAAAAATATTTAACCTAATTGTCCAATTTTTTAAAGTCGGTTTTAGTAAGCTGTACAAACAGCGCAATAGCGAGCGCCATAGAACCGATTTCAGCGAACGGAAAAGCGAGCCATACAGCGTGAAGCTCAAAGTATCTCGAAATTATAAACGCTATCGGAAGTATAAATACAAGCTGGCGTGTAAATGAGATAATCAGGGCTCTTATACCCTTACCTGTCGCCTGGAACAGCGAGATAAATATTATACCCACCGCGGCGAATGGGAAACAAAGCGAAATCGCTCTGAACGCTGGCACAGCGTCAGCGATAAGCTGAGGATCACTGTTAAACAACGCGCATAGTTTATCCGGAATAGCCCAGAACAGAGCCGTTCCCGCCAACATAATCACAAGCGCTACGGCTATACCGCACTTCATCGCCGAGTAAAGCCTTTGTTTATTTTTAGCGCCGTAGTTAAAGCCCATTACGGGAAGCACGCCCTGATTAAGTCCAAAACAAGGCATAAAGATAAAGCTCTGTAATTTAAAATAAATACCTAAAATAGTTACGCCCGAACGGTAACCGGAGAGTATCGCGTTCATTCCGATTATCATAAACGAGGAAATACTCTGCATAATAATCGACGGAATACCTACGGCGTAAATATCCTTAACGGTTTTACCACTGAATTTAAAGTTTTTAAACGTAACGGTAATTTTATTTTTCTTGTTAAATAATACGATAAGCGCGAATACCATTCCTACAAACTGTCCCAAAACAGTAGCCACTGCCGCGCCCATAACTCTGAGCTCCGGGAAAGGTCCTATTCCGTAGATAAACAGCGGGTCAAAAATAAGGTTCGTAACCGCGCCCGCAAGCTGAAACAACATCGGGAAGAACATATCGCCTGTAGCTTGCAGAGATTTTTCTATTGTAACCTGGATAATGCTAAATCCCGATAAGGTTAAAACTACCGATAAATACTGGATTCCATACTCTAAGGTCTTACCACTGCAACCGTAAGAAAGCAAAAACGGTTTTACGGCGAAAAGACCGACAAATATAAAGATAACCCAGGTTATCAAGCCTAAAAGTATACCGTGAGTAGCTACCGAGTCGGCTTCTTTCTGTTTACCCGCGCCGAGACGGCGGGCTATAAGCGAGTTAATTCCGACAGCCGTTCCTACAGCAAAGCTTATTAAGAGCATTTGCAGCGGATAAGCGTAGGAAGTAGCCTCGAGCGCTACGGTTCCGTCGGACAAATGGCCTACAAATATACTGTCTACAACATTATAAAGCGCCATTACCGTCATAGAAAACATAGCGGGAAGCGCCATAGACATTATTAGCGGGAACATTTTAGCGTATCCCATTTTATTTCCTGTCTGTACTTGTTCTCCCATTAATTTCATATCCTTTCAATTACTTAGCTTTTCTAATCAATCTGACTATCAAGAATACAAATAAAAATATTAAAAATCCCGTAGCAGCTCCGCAAAAGTCAAGAGCAACATCCGTGACCTCAGCAGATCTTCCCTTAGCGCTTATTTGCACAAGCTCGTCTATTACGGCTGTACCTAAACATACAAAGCCGGTGGACATCAGATTTTTAACAATCCTATGGTTATTGGCATAAGCAGTCCAAGTCGTAAGACATCCCAACAGCGCGAACTCACAAAAATGAGCGGATTTACGGATTATGTGGTCGGTTAATTTAGAGTTAATACCGATAGATTTAAACAGGTTCTTAAAGAAATTAAGTACCGCCAAGCTTTCCGTGGCGGATTTTTCAGCATTCATCGTCGAATGCCACCATATAAAAGCTATGTATAAACCCGTTATAATCAGCATAATTATAAAAAAGGTTTTTCTTTTATTTACAATATTTTTACTCATACAAATTACCTCGTTAAATATCCTTACTATTTTACTATTTATTTAAGTTAAAGTCAATTACAGAGGTTGAAAAATATTGAGTTCTAATGTATAATATTTTAGATAATCTTATTAAAATTATAAATGGAGTTATTATGGTTAATTATTTAATAGTATTTTTGATTTCAATGGTACCGATAGTAGAGCTTCGAGGAGCTTTACCCGTCGGAATAGGAATGGGAATTAACCCGATCGCGTGTTATATTATCTGTATTATAGGTAATATGCTGCCTGTACCTATCATCTTCCTTTTCGCGAGAAAAGTTCTTATATGGGGTAAGGATAAAAAGTACATAGGAAAATTCTTTACCTTCTGTTACGAAAAGGGCGAAAAAGGCGGAGAAAAGCTTAAAGGTAAATCAGGTAAAGGTATGGGAATCTATATCGCACTGCTCTTATTCGTTGGTATTCCCCTGCCGGGCACAGGAGCTTGGACAGGAACTTTAGCCGCGAGCTTTCTTGACTTAGACTTTAAAAAGAGCGTTCTCGCCTGTATGGGAGGAGTTATATTAGCGGGAATTATTATGGCTCTCGCGAGTATGGGACTCTTCGGAGCACTCGGAGCCATATTTAATAAGGCGTAAGAAAGCGCGCAATCAATGCGTCCGCTTTCGTATAGTCATATTAACATTGTTGTACTTGAATATTTATTCAAATTTTAGGTAATTTCCTATAGAGTAAAATACGGGCGAATTAATTTCGCCCTTTTGTTTTAAATAAAAAAGGTAAATGAAAATGACAAAAAAAGATATTATTATTATCGGCGGCGGAGCTTCGGGAATAATCTGCGCTATAAAAGCTAAGGACACTAATCCCGATAAAACAGTCGCTATACTCGAAAAACAAAACAGAATAGGCCGAAAACTTCTATCCACGGGTAATGGAAGATGTAATCTCTTTAACCTAGACGCTGACGATGTTGAAAAATACAGCGGAAGTTTTAAAAACAACCTCAGCGCCTTATTTAAGAAATGTTCTGTAGTTAAGCTCGGCGAGGAATTTTCTAAGCTCGGACTCGTAACTTACTGCGACAGCGAAAACAGAGTATATCCATATTCCAACCACGCGGGTACTGTTTTGGACATACTGCGGTTCAGGCTTATCGAACTCGGAATTGATGTTATTTGTGATACCAAAGTTACCTCTATCGAAAAGAAAGACGTATTTATTGTAAAAACCGAAGAAAAAAAATTCAGTTGTGACAAGCTTGTAATTTCCACAGGCTCTCCCGCTTCACCAAAGCTGGGCTCGGATAACAGCGGAATAAATTTGCTCGAAATGCTCGGTCATAAAATCGAACCTCTATCCCCCGCTTTATGTCCTTTGAAAGTAAAAGATAACACCATAATGCCTTCGATTAAAGGCGTAAGGCAAAAAGGCTCAGTCGCGTTATTCGACGGCGATGAATTTATTAAATCCGAAAACGGAGAAATACAGTTTACAGAAAACTCGCTCTCGGGAATTTGTATATTCAATCTCAGCGTAAAAATTAAAAGTCTCAAAAATCCGATAATAAGTCTGAATATAAGTCCGTATAATGAAAACTACGGACAACTTCTTCATGTTCTTAAAATCAACGCTCAACGCTTTAAAAACCGTGAGATTCTAAGATTTTTAGATGGAATGTTTATAAACAAACTCGGAATCGCAATACTGAAATGCTCAGGCATAAAAAAGTTAAACGATCCTATATTCACTCTTAAAAAGGAAGACATCGAAAATATCTGCGATACAATTTACGACTGGAAATTTAAGGTTGAAAAACCAACAAGCTTTGACAAGGCTCAGGTATGTTCAGGCGGAGTTAACGGTTTAGAAATTGAACCTAAAACTATGGAAAGTAAGAAGATTAAAGACCTCTACATCTGCGGCGAGGCTGTAGATATAGTCGGAGATTGCGGAGGATTTAACCTAAATTTTGCATTTTCAAGCGGAATTATCGCGGGTGAAAGCTTATGATCAGAATTAATAATATCAGACTTCCGATCGATTATACCGACAAAACTATCAGAGCGAAAGTCTCAAAAGAACTTAGAATAAATGAAAAGTCGATTGAAAAAATGTCGCTGTTCAGACGTTCGATAGACGCCCGTAAAAAGAACGACGTGCATTTTTTAGCGGCGGTAGACGTATACCTCAATTCCGACGAAAACCGTGTTATATCGAAAGCTAAGTCAAATAAGGCTAATATTACTACGCCCTACGAGTACAAGCTTCCCGAGAGTAAAAGACTAAATACCCGTCCTGTAATCGTAGGCTTCGGACCCGCGGGAATGTTTGCGGGATTAATACTCGCTATGGCAGGAGCAAAGCCGATTATATTAGAACAAGGCAAGGATTGCGACAGTCGTGTTGAAGATATAAACAATTTTATCAAAACAGGTAAGCTTGACACTAGATCGAACATTCAGTTCGGCGAGGGCGGAGCGGGTACATTCTCCGACGGTAAGCTCAACACAGGTACCAAAGATCCTCGGGCGAGAAAAGTCCTAATTGAATTCGTAAACCACGGAGCTCCCGAGGAAATTCTTTACAACGCAAAACCGCATATCGGCACTGATAACCTTAGATATGTAGTTAAAAATATCCGAGAACATATTATAAATCTCGGCGGAGAAGTCCGATTTAACACTAAATTTACAGGATATAAAACAAAAGACGGAAAAATAACAGCCGCGTTAACTGACAGCGAGATTATAGAAACAGAAAACATAATCCTAGCTATAGGTCACAGCTCCAGAGATACAATGGAAATGCTCTTTAACAACGATATTTTAATGGAGCAAAAGCCGTTCTCCGTAGGAGCTAGAATTGAACATTTAAGGGAAAATATCGACAAAAGCCAATTTGGAAAATTCGCAGGTAACGAACGTATAGGCTCGGCTCCGTATAAGCTCAACGTAAAGACTAAAAATGGACGGGGAGCGTACACATTCTGTATGTGTCCCGGTGGAGAGGTTGTGCCCGCGGCGAGCGAACCCGGCATGATTTGTACAAACGGAATGAGTAAGTTTAACCGAAAGGCAACTAACTCAAACTCAGCTCTGTTAGTATCAGTATTTCCCGAAGATTTCGGCAGCGAAAATGTTCTCGCGGGAATTGAATATCAGCGTAAAATAGAAAAAGCCGCCTTTAAATTCGGCAGTGGAAATTATAAAGCTCCCGTCCAGAGAGTTGAGGACTTTTTAAATAACCGAAATACAACCGCTCTCGGCGAGGTCTTCCCCAGCTATAAACGAGGATATGAATTCTCGAAGATGGACAACTTCCTGCCGAGTTACATAACCGACAGTATGCGGGAGGCTATAACCGCTATGAACCGTTATCTCGACGGGTTTTCACACCCCGACGCGATACTAACAGCTCCCGAAACGAGAAGCTCGTCGCCTGTAAGGATTTTACGTGACAGAGAAAGTATGCAATCGTTATCGATAAAGGGGCTTTACCCTTGTGGTGAAGGAGCCGGATACGCTGGAGGAATAATATCCGCCGCGGTAGACGGAATTAAATGCGCTGAGAAGATAATTAAATAACTTAAAGATCTATAAGATCCTTCGACTTCAACTCCTGCGGCGTTTTTGCTCAGGATGGCAACCACTATCCACTCTCAACTAAAAAAGGCTTCCTTTCTCGGAAGCCTTTTTCATATACGCGACTAAATCTATAAGCCGGGTTCTGTCGTGAACAGTCATCTATCTTGGCAAGCCGTTACCAGCTTGCTCAACGCCACCTCCACGGGAATGTCGAGCAGACAATATTTCCCTCCGCGGTGTTGCTCCAAACAGGGTTTACACGCCGGGGTAGTCTCCATCCCGGCGGTGAGCTCTTACCTCACCTTTCCATCCTTACCGTAAAAAAACGGCGGTTATTTTCTGTTGCACTATCCCTAAGGTCGCCCTCGGCGGCTGTTAGCCGTTGTTATCGCTCTATGGAGCCCGGACTTTCCTCGGAAAAATCCCTTTCGAGATAATTCCGCGACTGTTCAATTTACTCGCGATAGTATTTTAATCCAATTTATAAAAAATGTCAAATAGAAAAAACTTGAACTTATCTTAAAATAAATGTATAATAGGGCTTGGAATTTTATAAAGGAGTAAGATTATGGACATAAGACAGGAAAGTTTAAAGAAACATTACGAATGGAACGGAAAAATCGAGGTTGTATCGAGAGTTCCGATTAACACAAGCGAAGAACTCGCCCTAGCCTATACCCCGGGCGTTGCGGAGCCGTGTATCGAAATTAACAAGGACTATGAAAAGAGCTTCGAGTTAACCCGCAGGAACAACTTAGTTGCCGTAGTAACCGACGGCACAGCCGTACTCGGTTTAGGCGATATAGGTCCGGAGGCGGGTATGCCTGTTATGGAGGGTAAATGCTCTCTCTTTAAGGAGTTCGCCGACGTAGACGCGTTCCCTATCTGCGTTAGAAGTAAGGATGTAGACGAAATCGCTCGAACAATTTACCTTATAAGCGGAAGCTTCGGCGGAATTAACTTAGAGGACATCGCAGCGCCGAGATGTTTTGAAATAGAGAGAAAGCTTAAGGAAGTATGCGATATTCCCGTATTCCACGACGATCAACACGGAACAGCTGTAATCGTAGCCGCCGCGCTTATGAACGCTCTTAAAATCGTAAACAAGAAGATTGAGGATATTAAAATCGTAATAAGCGGAGCGGGTTCAGCGGGTATCGCTATTGCCAAACATATTATGAATATAGGCGTAAAGAATATAACTATGGTGAACAGCCGAGGTATAATCTGCGAGGGTGACGAGAGTTTAAATTCCGAGCAGGCTTATATGGCAACTATAACAAATCGCGAACACCAAAAAGGTCTTTTAAAGGACGCGATTAAGGGTGCCGACGTATTTTTAGGCGTATCGGCTCCTAAAATTGTAACTCAGGATATGATAAAGTCGATGGCAGATAATCCGATAGTTTTCGCTATGGCTAACCCTACTCCCGAAATAATGCCCGATTTAGCTAAGGAAGCGGGCGCCGCGGTAGTAGGCACGGGACGTTCGGACTTCCCGAACCAGATTAACAACGTTCTATGCTTCCCCGGAATATTCAGAGGAGCGCTCGATTGCAGAGCGAGCGAGATTAACGAGAAAATGAAAGTCGCCGCGTCATACGCTATAGCCGAGCTTGTTTCCGACGATAAATTATCACCTGAGTACATAATCCCCGAGGCTACCGACAAACGCGTCGGACAAGCCGTAGCTAAAGCCGTAATAAAAGCCGCGAGAGATACAGGCGTTGCGAGAAAGTAATTAATGATAAATACTTAACTACTATAAATATAATAAAGAAAAAACGGAGGTAAAATATGAAACTTACAGTTTTATCAATTATGCTTGCTGTTATAACAGCGCTGAGTTTTTCGGCGTGCAGTATAAGCGTTACGACAGAATCTGAACCCGAAGCTACTCAGGCTCAGGAAACTACTCAGGCTCAGAAAACTACAGTCGAGGAAACGACCACAGCCGAAGCTTCTACCATAGCTAAAGCCGAAGAACCTACCATAAAAACAAGTGAAAAGAACACTAAGGCGGCGGCTCCTAAAGCGGCGACAGGTTATAAAACTCTTTATTCAAGCTTATTAAAGAGTAAGGGATATAAATATTTCGAGCTTATTTACGTAGATGAGAACGATATCCCGGAGCTTGTATGCTTTAACGGTTACGCACACGCTGACAGAACGGCTTTATACACTGTTTATAACGGCAAGCTCTCAAAAGTAGGAAAATACGGTATGTACGGCTCGATGGCTTACGCTGAGAAAAAGAACAGAATTTTCGGTTATATGGGCGTTGAGGAAAACGACAAGCTCTCCGCTAAATACACCTATATGATTCAAAACGGCTCAGCCGTCAAAGCTCCCGACTATAAAGGCTATAAGAGTAAACTCGCCGGTAACGACGGAAGTTATTATAAAAACAACGATACTAATAGAAAAAAGCTCCTTTCATATGAATCTGTCAAGCGAAAGTAGACAATAAAAAAGAACAATTAATAAAACCCCTGTTCAATTCTAAATTGGACAGGGGATTTGTACTGCAATT
>JAHKZS010000214.1 GCA_020626545.1 bacterium | reverse complement strand
CTTCGGCTATGGGACTTATGAAATTATCGCTCAGAAAGTACCCGAATATGATAAAATGTATCGAAAACCGCCACGAAATGTACAATAAACAGCGCGAATATGTTTTTGAACAGGAAAAGCTCGGCAGCGCGTTTATCATCTGCCCCGAAGAAAAACTCCCTATCGGGCGTATTGAACACGACGCTGAGGTTTTAAGGAAGGTTTATAATATCGGCAGAGTAGTCGCCGAAAAGAATCTTGATAAATTAAAAGAATTTTTAGATTAAAACACACCCCTTGCGGTATCGCAAGGGGGTTCGCTTTTAAAAAGCTATTTTATTTTAATTTTTACGGTTTTTATTATAGTTTTCGCTTTATAATAGGTATTTCCCTTAACAACTATTTTAAGCTTTACCTTGTAAGTCTTTTTGGAGTATTTACCTTTCTTAAACGTAACAGCGCCGCTCTTTTTGTTTACCGTAATCTTTTTAAAGATTTTAGATGTCGTGCCGTTCTTTATTTTTGTTACGGATACAACGCCCTTGGCGTTTTTAATAGTTAAAGGTTTAACAGTTGTTTTAGATTTCTTTAACGCCTTAGCTTTAACCGACTTTGTTTTAATCATTACTTTTACCGGATTTGTCTTTTGGGAGACAGTCGGTTTTACTGTAGGCTTTATAGGCTCGGGAGTTGTCGGAGTTTCCACTTCAAAAAATACAAAAGAATTAG
Organism: bacterium; assembly: GCA_020626545.1. Taxonomy (GTDB): domain Bacteria; phylum Bacillota; class Clostridia; order Oscillospirales; family Acutalibacteraceae; genus Ruminococcoides. The sequence continues at coordinate 7,706 of JAHKZS010000214.1, read as the reverse complement.
TCTGAGCGTAGGTCTGCGCCGCGCTGTCTTTAGTTCCGTATATTACGAAGGATGAATCTTTTCGATAACCTTTATAACCGTACTTATCGGTAAACTCCACGAATCCGAAAGCGGACGTGCCTATAGTTTTAACGCTCGACGGAACGGTTACGCTCTTTACAAGTCTACAATCCTCAAACGCTCTCTCCCCTATATATTCAAGACCTTCGTTAAGTTCAATTTTCTCAACCGAAGTACATCCCAAAAACGCGGTTGCGCCGACACCGGTAACTTTTTCCGGAAGCACAATACTTTTAATAGAAGCGCAACCTTTAAAGGCGTTGCTGTCTATTATCTTGATTTCCGGCGGAAGATTAAGTTCCTCAAGCGAACTACAGCCGTTGAAGCAGTATTGAGTAATCGAGGTTAGGCTTTTTGAAAAAGCAGCTTTTTTTAGCGCCGAACAATTCTCGAAAGCATACCATCCCATAGTATCGACGCTGTCGGGAATTATAATCTCGGAAAGGTTAACACATCCGGCAAACGCCTGAGCTCCGATTGCGGTAACAGTTTTATCTATCTCGTATTTGAGCGCTTCTTTGGCGGCGGGATATTTAACCAGCTTGCTCATTGTCTTATCAAAAAGCACACCGTCCTTCGAGGAGAATAATTCGTTATTTTCGTCAACATCAATATTCTTTAAAGATACGCAACCCCCAAAGGCGTAAGGGCTGATTGATCTAACCGACGCGGAAACACTGATATTTTCTAACGATTCGCAATTCGCGAACACATTCTGATTAATCGTAGTAACGTTTTTCGGGATCTTTATATTTTTAAGAGATTGACAGCTTTCAAATAAGCTTTGTTTCAGTTCGGTAATATTTTCGGAAAGATTAATTTCTTCAAGTGATTTACAGTTAAAAAACGCGTTCTCGCCTATTTTTGTTACATTATCCGTCATCACTATCTTTTTGAGATTACTCCAACCCCAGAAAGCTTTTTCATCTATGGTTGTTACAGTTTCGGGAAGAATAATCTCGGTAGTAATAGTGTTATTAGCGTTAAAAGATACTCCTGTTACGGTAAAGCCCTCGATAACACTCGGGACTTGAACTTTATACGCCTTACCCCGATAACTCGTTATTGTGGCTTTGCCTTTATTCAAAGTATAGTTAAAGACTTCTAAAGCGGGATGAGTTTCTTCGGCTTCGTAGGTTACGGGCTGAGTAACTTCAGTCGTTTCTTCGGGAGCGGGTTCTGTTTCGGCAACAGTAGGCACAACTCCATCGGGCGCGGGAGTTTTCTCAATATCAATAAACGGAACACCGTCGGTTCTGCAATATATTTCGGCGGCGCTTCCTGTATAGCCGTAAATTGCCGCTCCGTCAACATTCAAATCGGGGCCTTGTTTTCCGAGGGCGCAAGTACCTATTCTCCCAATGTTCTTAGGAACGACGATTGCCTTTAGCGACGCGCAAAAATCGAAAGCGTATTCATCGATTCTTTCGATACTTTCGCCGAGCCTTAATCCGTTGAGTTTCCCGCACTGGTAGAATGCCTCGGATTCTATAGTTCTTATACAGTTACCGGTATATACGGTGGTAAGATTTTGGCACATATAAAAGGCGCTGTTTCCGATTGCTACAACACCCTCGCCCGAATTAAGCTTCTCGAGTTTATGATAATAACAAAAGGCATAGTCGTTTATTCTCTGTAATCTTCTCGGAAGATTAAGCTCTACAACCAATTCGTTATTAAGATACATATTTTCGGCGTATGAGAGAGGATTGGATCTCGAGTTTCTAAAATGAATAGAACACCATTTTACGACATCGCTTATATAAACATTCTCTATTCTTTCGCATTTTTCGAAAGCGTCTTTTCCTATATTTGTAATACCGCTGCCTATAGTAATATTTCTGAGAAATTTGCAATTCTCAAAGGCGGATTCGGCGATTTCCCAAGCCCTGTCGGGAATAGCGATTTCTTTAATAGCTGTTTGTGAAAAAGCGCGCGTTTTTATATACTCGATTTTAGACGAAAGAGTTATTGATTCCAAAGAAACGCAACCATTAAAAACCTCCGCGGTAATTCCGATTAAGTTCGCGGGAAGCTTCACTTCCTCAAGAGCGGTACAACCGTAAAAAGCTTTCCTACCTATCTCCTGTACGGTATCGGGAATTACTGCCTTTTTAATTTTTGTATTATTTTCAAACACGCTATTGCCTATTTCGAATACAGATTTACCGTTGATTTTTTCGGGAATAATTATTTCCTCGTCGTCACCCGTGTACTCCATTAGCTTATATCCCTCGACGTCGTTGTCGTAATCGCTCAGTCTATAAACAAATCCATTTTGGTTAACTGTAGAATCATTCTCCATTTCGGGAGGAAAGGTTACGGTTTCGGGCATCTCGGAATTATTCTCGGACTTAACCGAATACTCAGTCTCGGTTTTTTCTGTCGGTTCGGTAACAGCCGTAGTTTCGCTTTCGTGTTTTATCTCTTTAAGCGAAATTGTTTTCTCCGGAATCTGTTTAAGATCCTCCAAAGCCGATGACGGAATAATTGAAAAAATTCCGACAACAAATAACATAACTAATACTAACGAAATAAATTTTTTCATAACGCGCCTCCTTATATACGCTAAAATGGGTTATCTGCGGTACGAATTTGCGTACCGCAGTGTATTAACCCGTTTATTTTACCTTTACCGTTAGAGTGAGCAAAACTCCGTTAACGGTAATTTTAAGCTTTGTTTTACCCTTTTTCAGTCCGCGGACTTTTATTTTATCCGACGAAACTTTAGATATAATTTTAGCTTTTTTCGAGTTCTTATATTTATTGTTCATATAAGACTTACCGATTATTTTTACCGTCTTAGTTCTTCCGCGTTTAACTGTTATAGACTTTTTGGAAAGCTTCGGCGCGGAAGTTACGGTTAATTTTATTTTGAGTTTATCTCCGTTCTTTAACTCGGCTGTTATGTAAGCGCTTCCCTTTTTTAAGGCATAGGCTTTATTATTTTTAACGGCGACAACATTTTTATTAGAACTTGATATTGTCTTTAAAGAGCCGTTTTTAACCTCTAAAGCCGTACTTGCGCCTGCTTTAAGCTTTGTAGATTTGGTATTTAAACTCGGCTTAGCGGGCAACGGTTCTACAACCAAACTCTCGCTATACTCGCCGCCGCTTTCAAATGTATCATCAAAATCAATCCTTGTTTTACTTACGGAACTATCCATAAATAAAAATCCGTTTTCTTTAGCGAACCGCTCGGCGTAAGTTCCCGTCTTTCCGTATACCTCCAAGCCGCTGCCCGAGTTATTGAAGATATAGTAAGCTATATCGGTTACATTTTCGCCGATACATATTTTCTTAAGCGAAGTACATCCCGAAAAAGCAGGCTCAAATTTATATCCGTAATCCTTACACTCTGTCGCGAAATAGTTTACCTTCTCCAGCGAAGTACAATCCGTAAACGCGCCTTGAGCAATTCTTTTTACATTTACGGGGATTTCAGCTTCTTTTAAGGAAGAACAATTTCTAAACGAGTAGTCTATTCTTTCGATAGAATCGGGAAGCGAAATCTCCTCGAGTCCTATACACCCGCAAAATGAATTCTCTCCCGTAGCGCTTATTCCTTCGTCGATTATCAGCTTTTTAAGGGATACGCAATTAGCAAGAAAATCGTTTCTGATTTTTCCGAAGTCATTAGTTATCCTAACATTTTCCAGGGCTTTTCCGTTTAAATAAACGGTGTTTGCATTACCCGAAGGGAACGCGGTATTATTTTCGGAATTATAAAACTGAATCTCGTTATATTTTTTAAGACTTTTAATATATATTTTACTCAGCTTTTCACAACCCGCGAAAGCATTCTCGTCGACAGACTTCAAGGTTGTCGGTATAGATATACTCTCTAAGGCGGCGCAATTCTCGAATGCCGAGGCTCCTATAGTTTCAACGTTTTTATTTATCTCGACCTTTTTTAAACTCTTTTTATTTTTAAACGCGTTTTCCTGTATTTCCTTAACCGGATACGAGCCTATCATAGACGGTACAACCGCTTCGGTAACATTATCACCGCAGCCTGTGATTCTTACAGTAATTTCGTCGTTTTCACCGTCGATAAAAAAATACTTCACTCCGCCTTTGGTAGTCTGTTCATTAATCACATCTACGGGAGGATTCTCTACGGTTACTTTAATAAGCTCGGTAGCGTTTCCGTTAGACACGGCGATATATGTAGTTCCGGCGTTAACGGCTGTAATAAGTCCTTCGGCGTTAACCTTCGCGATTTTTTCATTGGCACTTTGGAATGTAGTTTTTCCCGAGGGCAAATCGACGCTGTACTTTATCTTATATGTTTTATATCTTCTTACTTTTATTTCAGTTTCGTCCAGGAAAATTGAGGTATCCACTCCCGTGGGAGTGCCGTTCATATCAATAAACTCATAGCCGTTTTCGTTAGCGTATCTCTCCGCTTCGGTAGAAACGTACCCATGAATTCTAATAGGTAAATTTCCTTTTACGCCTATGTCTGTATATCCGAAAGCCGTTTTTACTATATTAGTTACATTAGAGGGTATGTATACGTCGGTAAGCGAGCTGCATCTTAAAAACGCGCTTCCCTCTATTTTCTTTACGCCGTTCGGTATCGTTACACTTTCGAGCGAGGTACAGTCGCTGAACATTTCCCGGCTTATTGTTTCAAGCCCCATACTTATCTTAACCTTCTCCAAAGAGTAACATCCATCAAAAGCTCCCGAACCGCAAAACGTTACACTATCGGGAATTACGAGAGTTTCAAGAGATGAGCACACCTCAAAAGCACTCGTGCTTATACTTGTTACTCCTTTTCCCAAATCAAGACTCTTTAAAGCTATACAATGGGAAAAAGCGTTACTTCCTATCTCTTTTACGCTATCCGGTATAACGACGCTTTTTAGAGATAAACATTCCAGGAACACAGATTTTCTTATTTTATACATCTTTTTAGGGATATTTACTTCCTCCAGTTCCGAACAAAACTCAAACGCGCAATCCCCCAGATCGTAAGTAGAGTCGGCAAGATGGACTTTTTTAAGCTTTTTGCAATGGGCGAAAGCTCTTGTCTCCATAAATTCTAAGCCTTCTTCGAAATAAACACTCTCCAAATTGAAACATTTCTCGAAGGCATACGGTCCGATTCCCCGCATAGATGACGGAAATTTAAGCGCTTTTACCGCGCAGTCCTCAAACGCGCTTTGTCCAACATATTCAAGCTCGTCGGGAAGGTTTACCTCCTCGAGAGATGTACAATTATGGAATGTATCTACATAAATATTTTTTATCGTATTCGGAAGATTTACTTTCTTAACGGTTTTATTATCCTTAAAAGCCAATCCTATTCCGACAACCGTCATTCCGTCTACCTTATCGGGAACGGTTACAATCTCGCCGCTTCCGTAGTAGGCGTTAATTATCGCGGTATCATTTTCAAACAGTTCGTATCCGAAATCTCCGTCCTTTAACGTATTTTCTTCGGCGTTAATACCAACCGAAAAACACGAAATCATTATCAAAGAAACCAGCAAAACCGAAACCGTTTTTAAGCATTTTTTCATAATGTTACTCCTTTCAGTTAATCGTGTTATTCTACAATCACAATAAGTTTTCTTGATACTTTATTATTGGTTACAGTAATCTCGGCTTTTCCAATTTTTTTAGCGGTAACTGTGCCGTTTTTACTTACCGCCGCTATTGTTTTATCCGAACTGGAAAATGTCGTTTTACCGACGGGATTATCTACTTTATATACGATATCATATTCGCCGCCGATATTCAAAACAACAACATATTTTTCCAACTTTACAGTTGTTACAACCGGGCTTTCCCCCATACTTTCGAGGGCGAATTTATTCTTCAATCCGTAACTCCAAGCCGCGGAGTCGTTATAACATTTAATTGTAAACCCTGTAACTGTTGTTTCGGAGTCGTTTTTATCGTAGTATCCCAGGCACATTGAGCCCAGATTTCTTACACTCGCGGGAACTGTTATTTTTTTCAACGCGTTACAGTTATAAAAAGCCTGTTTACATATTTCCGTAAGCGATTGTGAAAGCTTCACACTTGATAAATTGCGGCATTTATTGAACGCTTTTTGACCTATAAACGTTACCCCGTCGGGAAGATTAATACTCTCTAAACCGGTACAACAACTAAAAGCCGAAGAGTTAATTTTCCTGAGCGATTTAGGAAGCTTAATATTTTTTAAAGCGTAACACTGATAAAACGCCCTGTCGTAAATAGTTTTTACACCCTCGCCGACATTCAATGTTTCAAGCTTATCACAGGAACTGAACGTATACCCTGCTTTCTCGAAAGGTCCGGTTTCCTCATTGGTATACTCGGCATTAAGATTCAGGGCTTTTAGGTTATCGCAATCCATAAACGCTCCGTAGTTTATAATCTTTACCGAGGACGGTACAGTAAGTTTTTCTATAGATTTACAACCCGAAAACGCCTTGCTTCCTATCTCTTTTACATTATTGAGCTCAATCTCTTTAATCGAGCTGTTCTTATAAAACGCTCCTGAATCAATAACAGATATATTATCGGACAAGATTACTTTATTTCCTTTAAAAGAAGCGAACGCTTTTTCTCCTATTTCCGTAACGTTTTTTCCGTTAATTTTATTCGGTATTCTGACCGATTCCTCTGAGCCTTTATATTCTTTAATCAGAACAGTTCCGTCCTGTTTTAAAGTGTACTCAAAATTTTCGGGAGAGGAATACACTACGTTTTCTTTAGGCTCGGGATTTGAGACACCGCTAACGTTTAAGGTATTATTATCTTTTACCGAAGCGGCAGGTTTTCGGGAAGCGGCGGAGGTTTTTGAGTTCTTATCCTGTCCTTTATGTTTTTCCGTCGATAATACTGATGCCGGTTTTACAGTTGGTTTGTCGGTACAATAAGTATCGGCGACATTTTTTCCCGGATTAGCCGGATTAATCCAGTTCGATAAAAACTCTCCTGTCGAATTAAAAAACTCGGAAACCGCGCCGGTGTTTAGGTTTATCACGGATAATACAATAAATAAACAGCAAACGGAACCGATAACCGCGGTATAAGTTTTTCGTTTCTCTTTTTTATAAACGGCGATAATATCGTCGGGTGAAATATCCAAAGAAAAATCTTTATACTCTTCGGAAAAGAGTTTTCTTAAATCAGTCATAAAAGTCCTCCTTCAAGTATTCTTTTAGTTTTGATTTTGCGGCACGCAATCGATAAGCCGTAGTAGTTTCAGGGATTTTCAAAAGCTCGGAGATTTCTTTTTGGGTGAAATCCTGGTAATAGTAAAGTATAACCACCTCTCTAAGCTCGACAGACAGCTTTCCTACAGCTTCCCTAAGGGTAAGCCGATCATCCTCGTCGTCGAGCTTACCGTTTGAGTTAATAAGCGTTTCGGAAGGTATTTCCAAGCGGCTTCGGCGGCTAAGCTTATCACGACAAATATTAATTGTTATTTTTGAAATCCATGCCTTTGCCTTCGATTCATCCCTTAGATTATTTAGCTTTTTAAGGACTTTAACAAATACGTCCTGCGACGCGTCCTCGGCAAGTTGATAATCTTTAAGATAAATAATCGAAATACAAAACACAATATCTTTATATTGGTTATAGATTTTTAAAAATCTTTTCTCTTTGCTTTCTCTCATTTTATCCCTTTTCTACCCGTT
>JAHKZS010000004.1 GCA_020626545.1 bacterium | reverse complement strand
GATACGGTGCGGGAGTGACTTTATGGTAAGGATATTGTCGGTGATATCCTCGCCGACATTACCGTCGCCTCGTGTTGAGGCTCTCGACAAAACGCCGTTTCTATACTCTACCGATACCGAAAGTCCGTCGATTTTTGGCTCTACCACATACTTCGGGTTAGGAATTACCTCGCGGACTTTACGGTCGAAATCCTTAATTTCATCGAACGAAAAGCTATCGTGCAGGCTTTCCATTTTTACGGTATGGGTTACGGATGAGAACTTCTCACCCGCCTGACCGCCGACCTTCTGCGTCGGTGAATCCTCGGTAACAAGCTCGGGAAACTCGGTTTCCAAGTCCTCGAGTTCACGCATCATTTTATCGTAGGTAAAGTCGTCGATTTCGGGAGAATCCTGATTATAGTATAAGTCGTTATGGTATTTTAGTTCTTTTCTAAGCTGTTCTGCTCTTTGTATTGCTTCTAACAATAGCATTAAATCACCTATTTATTTACTGACGATGTACCTTTTTCTCTTAAATATGTCGATTCCAAGTCGGCTAAGTGGAGTTTAACCGCGAGCGGATAGAGGTTGTACGCCTGAGAGATAGTTCCGCTGTTTTTGTCGCCGAACTCGCCCATATGCCAGCGTATAGCCATAGCTTCGTCGAGCCTGAGCTTCATAAAACGTTCGATAAGAAATACCGACTTTTCTCCGTGTCCGTACGGAAAACGATCCTCAATAGCGTAGTAAGGAACCTTTTCCCATCTGCCTGTTTCTTCGTTCTTGACGTTTCTTGTGCTGACCTTATAGAACTGAGCCTTGCATAAATCGTGAAGCAGAGCGCAGATAGCGAAGCTCTCGGCGCTGTCGTTTTCCTCGTCAAAATGCTTCTCGACCATAGTGTTGTACACACTCACCGAATGCATTACCAGTCCGTTCTCGCAAGCACAGTGATAACGTGTGCTCGCGGGAGCTGTGAAGAAATCGGTGGTTTCTATCCACTCGAGGAGCTTATCGCTTCCCGCTCGGGTTATATTTTCCTTATAAATCTTGATAAATTCTTCTTTTGCGGTCATTATTACACCTCGTTACATTAAATTTTCATCATATACAGCTCTCGCTCCGCCGACAAACCTTGGTCTTGAACGAGCGCAAATAACGCATGCCGCGCCTATTTTATTATTTTTCATTTTCAGCGGTACGACTACACGGCGTATGTGCATTCCGATAAGCGTTCCGCCGATATCTACACCCGCGTCGGCTTTTATACTATCAACCACTACGGGATTATCAAAAATTTCATACGCGGTAGTCGCGTTACTGCCGCCTGCTTTGGGTACAGGGATAACGTTTACTATCTCGAGATTATGGTGTTCGGCGTACTCACGCTCGACTACGAGCGCTCTTTCTAAGTGTTCACAACATTGAGCCGCTATATAAATCCCCTTTTCTTTAAGATAAGGATAGAAAGAATCGTACATCGCTTTAGCGCAGTCTACACTCGAAGCTGTGCCGATTATTGAGCCTGTCACTACGCTTGTGGAACAGCCGAGGACGATTATATCCCCTGATTTTAGATTAGCTTTTTCAACGAGT
>JAHKZS010000213.1 GCA_020626545.1 bacterium | reverse complement strand
GTGGGAGAGTTCCCGAGTGGCCAAAGGGGGCAGACTGTAAATCTGTTGCGTTTCGCTTCGATGGTTCGAATCCATCCTCTCCCACCAGCAAAAACGGTAGTCCAATGGACTACCGTTTTTGTCTGTTTTGGGAGAGGATGGATTCGAAAGGCGGAACTCCAGCCCAAAATATAGTCGTCTCACTCGTTCTAAGAACGAACTCGTGACACTCCTTGTTTTGCGCAGCGCTTTTGCTCCCTTTATCCGCCACTGGCGGCGGTCGCAACGCTACCGTTGGATTTAGTCCGAGTTTTAGCTCTGCGCCGATTTCACAAGCGTCGCAGATAGTTTTTCCCAGAACCACAACAATCCTCTCCCACCCTATCTATACTACAATTCTTCCTAATGATTAAATTTTGTCTGTTTGGAAAAAAGGATGGATTCGAAAGGCGGAACTATTACAGGATATAAACAGGAATAAGACAAGCCGAATTTATTCACATAATATCGTTTAAATCATTCTAAAAACGATTAAACGGGGCATATTATTAAATTCGAGAAAAATTGTTTTAGAAAAACACATAAAAAGTCAGAATTTCGGCGCGTATTTTCTACGTATTAGTCAGCGGCCGGTTTCTTGACTTTTAGGGGGCTGTATGGTAAAATTTAAAGGATGTAAAAGTGGAATTTCCGCATTATTCATCGGAATTGTTTTATAAAACCGACGAAACGGAAGGTAAAATGATTCGTATCAGTAAAATAGGCTCTTTGAAAGGAGTATGGAGACTATTAGCGCCAGGGCCGAAAAGGTTGACGAGGGATGGCAGTTATCGAAAGACTCGGCGGATGCTGTCACGGCTTTATCAGTGAGCCGTCAGGAAGAAAGTAAAAAGCAGAATCAAAACTGTAACAGAGGTTCTTCCGGCACTGACAAAATTTTATTAAGGCTAAAGCCTAAGGAGATATTGACTATGAGAGTTGTTATTCAGGACAATTACGATAAAATGTGTAAATGGGCGGCTAACTATATCGCTCAGAAGATTAAAAACCATAAGGAAGACCGTCCTTTCGTGCTCGGACTTCCCACAGGCTCATCGCCTATCGGCGTTTATAAAGAGCTCTACACAATGAACCAGAAGGGTGAGCTTTCTTTCGCTAATGTTGTAACATTCAACATGGACGAATATCTCGGTCTTCCTCACGAACACGACCAGAGCTACTGGTACTTTATGCACGACAATTTCTTCAATCATCTTGTAGATATGAAACCCGAGAACATCAACATCCTCAACGGTATGACTGACGATCCCGAAGGTGAATGCGCGAGATATGAGGAAAAAATCGCTTCTTACGGCGGAATCGATCTCTTTATGGGCGGTATCGGCGTAGACGGACACATCGCTTTCAATGAGCCTTTCACAAGTCTTTCCTCTAGAACAGGCGTAAGAAACCTCACTACAGATACAAGAATCGTTAACTCACGTTTCTTCGGCAACGATCCCGAGGCTGTACCTTCACAGGCTCTTTCCGTAGGCGTAGGCACAGTTACAGATTCCAAGGAAGTTCTCATCCTTATCAACGGTCACAACAAGGCTAAGGCTCTTGCCGAAACAGTTGAGGGCTCTGTAAGCCACAAATGGACTTGTTCCGCACTGCAGATGCACAACGGCGCTATTATCGCTTGTGACGAAGCTGCTTGCGGCGAGCTCACAGTAGACGCTTACAAATACTTCCTCGATATCGAAAAGAAGGAGAGACTTTAATGTATACAATTAAGGATCTATACGATCTCGACCACACACTCGCTAAGGATTATTTATCTCAGTTCACATATCCCTGGGAAGCTTTAAAGGGTATCAAGGACTTTATCCTTGAGTTAGGCCCTACTCTCCCCGACGATTATGAAGAAGTTGAGAAAAACGTTTGGGTTCACAAAACAGCTACTGTTTTCCCTTCGGCTTATCTCGGCTCGCCCTGTATTATCGGCCCCGAAACCGAAGTAAGACACGGAGCGTTTATCAGAGGCTCGGCTTTAGTAGGAGCTAACTGTGTAATCGGTAACTCCGTTGAGCTTAAGAACGTTATTCTTTTCGACCATGTTCAGACTCCGCACTACAACTACGTAGGCGACTCTATCCTAGGCTATTTCTCACATATGGGCGCGGGTTCTATTACATCTAACGTTAAATCGGACAAAAAGCTTGTTGTCGTTAAAAACGGCACTGAGAAAATTGAAACAGGTATTAAAAAGTTCGGCGCAATGCTCGGCGACTATGTTGAGGTAGGTTGCAACGCGGTTTGCAACCCCGGTACCGTACTTGGCAGACACGTAAGCGTCTACCCGACATCCTGCGTACGCGGCGTTATTCCCGAGAACTGTATCTTTAAGAATAACGGCGAAGTTATAGAAAGGAAGGCTGACTAATGGGTAAATATTTCGGCACAGACGGTTTCCGAGGTGAAGCTAATAAGAACCTCACTTTCGAGCACGCTGTAAAAATCGGACGTTTCTTAGGATGGTATTTCGGCGCTAATATGAATAAAAAAGCTAAGGTAGTAATCGGCAAGGACACACGCCGTTCCTCGTATATGTTCGAGTACGCGCTTTGTACGGGACTTATGGCGAGCGGAGCTGACGCGTATATTATGCACGTAACGACTACTCCCTCAGTCGCTTATATCACTCGTATTGATGATTTTGACTGCGGTATAATGATTTCCGCTTCTCATAACCCCTATTACGACAACGGCATTAAGCTTTTAAATAATAAGGGCGAAAAGATGGAGGAAGAAACTCTCCTTAAAATCGAGGATTATATCGACGATAAAATCGAAATCCCCGTAGCCGAGAGAGACGCTATCGGCCGTACAGTAGACTATGTATCCGGACGTAACCGTTATATCGGATACCTTATATCTATGAGCAAGTACAGCTTCAAGGACGTTAAAGTTGGTCTCGACGTTTCAAATGGCGCTTCGTGGCAGATTGCTAAAGGCGTATTCGACGCTCTCGGAGCTAAGACATACGTAATCAACGACGCTCCCGACGGCTATAATATCAACACCGACTGCGGTTCTACTCATATTGAGCATCTTCAGAAATTCGTTGTAGATAACGGTCTCGACGTAGGCTTCGCTTACGACGGCGACGCTGACAGATGTTTAGCTGTTGACGAAAAAGGCAACGTTGTTACAGGCGACCACATTATCTACATCTACGGATGCTATATGAAAGAAAGAGGTAAGCTCTTAAACAACAAGGTTGTAGCTACTATTATGAGTAACTTCGGACTTTTCAAGGCGCTCGATAAGGTAGGTATTGAGTACGATAAAACAAACGTAGGCGATAAATACGTTTACGAAAATATGCTCCAGACAGGTAACCGTATCGGCGGCGAGGAGTCAGGACATATTATCTTCTCGAAATACGCTACTACAGGCGACGGTATCCTTACTTCCTTAAAGCTTATGGAAGTTATGCTCGCTAAGAAAAAGCCGATGAGCGAGCTCGCGGCACCTATGGTTATGTATCCTCAGGTTCTCAAGAACGTTAAGGTTAAATCCAAGCCCGACGCTAAGAACGATCCCGACGTACAGAAAGAGGTTGCGGCTGTAGCCGAAGCTCTCGGAAGCGACGGACGAATTCTTCTCAGAGAATCAGGCACAGAGCCCGTAATTCGTGTTATGGTTGAGGCTGATTCGGACGAAACCTGCGAAAAGTATGTTGACCAGGTAATCGACGTAATCCGCGCTAAAGGCCACATTATCAGCGAATAAACATTAATATCAAGAGCTTGCTCACTGAGCAGGCTCTTTTTATGTGAAAAATTTAATATAAAAATGTAAAATCAATGTAAAAAGTCAGCTTAGATATAGACACAGAGGGCTTGAACTGATATAATTATCACAACCAATAACAAAAGGAGGAATTCTTATGACGAAAGCAATTAACAAAAGGATTATTACAGCTATTATCTGCGCGTTACTCGCGGTAATTACAGCAGCGTTTTCCGTAAATATACCCGCAAGCGCGGCTGGCAATATCGGTAAAGCTAAAGCGAAATCTATCGCGCTTAAAGACGCTAAGGTCAAGAAAAAGTCCGCGACGTTTATTAAATGTAAACTCAAAAAGGACGACGGCGTTAAACAGTACGACATAGAATTTCTTACGAAAAGATATAAGTACGAGTACGAAATCAAGGCTAAGAACGGCAAGATTCTCGACAAGGAAAAAGAAAAGATAAAGAACTACAAGGGCAACGATATCGGAAAAGCAAAGGCTAAATCAATCGCCGTTAAGGACGCGGGCTTTAAGAAAAGCGAAGTTAAATTCAAAAAATGCAGGCTCGATGTAGACGATGGAATAAGACTTTATGAGGTAGAGTTTACCAAAGGGAGCAAGAAATACGAGTATGATATAAATTCTAAATCGGGAAAAATCATTGATAAGGATATAGATTATATTTAAACGGC
>JAHKZS010000212.1 GCA_020626545.1 bacterium | reverse complement strand
CTAGCCTCGTTGAGCTGCGCTGTTCCTCTCTTAACTCCCACTCGTCTAATCTGTTCCGAGTTCTTCGTACTCTTTACAGCTTAGTCCTCGCCAGTCGTTAATCGAGGGCTCCGCTCCTCGGCTTTTCTTTATGTTTCACGTGAAACAGTTGCAGAAATCAGGTTACAGGTTATGTTCAAACTGCTATTCAATAGTCACTAAACAATAGCCGCTCTTAATGAGGATATATAAAATGCCGAAAGCCGCGTATTTCTACGCGGCTTTGGCAAGGGGTTAGATAAGGAAATGGGTATGAGTGGATTGAACGCTTTCGCGTCCGTCCGGAAAGCTGTTTAAGCAGGTTTTTCAACCTGAGTTTTGGGGATTTTCACGGTATACTCGAGGTAATCCCCCTTGTCCTTGTGCTTGCAAACGGCGTCTATTCCCGCCTCCTGCATAGTATGGACTGCTTTATTTATCGTATTTATAAAAATTCGTATATCTCTGATTATAATTTTTCGTCTGCCCTTTTTGTCGATAGCGGCGCAGTTATAGAGCATATTTTCTATAAGCTCCTCGCTCTGAGCGACATTAAGGTTTTCGGCGATAATTCTTGAGAGAGCTTCTTTTCTGAGCTCCTGATCGTAAATTCTGAGTAAAGCTCTCGCGTGTCTTTCGGAAAGTCCCGCCTGGACTATCCAATCCTGTTCATCGTATGTAAGATTTAATAGTCTGAGTTTATTAGCGACAGCGCTCTGGCTTTTTCCTAGTTTTTGAGCCGCTTGTTTCTGAGTAATTCCGTAGCGCCTTATAAGGCGGGAAATTCCTCTCGCTTCCTCGAATATACCGAGGTCGCAGCGTTGCAGGTTTTCAAGCAGCGCGAGCATAGCGGATTCTTTGTCGTTACATTTAATAATAATGCACGGCACTTTTGTAAAGCCGGCGATTACCGCGGCTCGAAGCCGTCGTTCCCCCGCAATTATCTCAAATTCCGACTGGCTTACTTTTCTTACGGTTAAGGGTTGAAGTATGCCGTTTTCTTCGATGGACTTAGCTAAATCCCTGAGCTTGTCCTCGTCGAAGATTTTTCGGGGCTGGGTTTTATTCGGGCGGATTTTTATAGTCGGTATCTCGCATATTCGGTTTTCAGGTTTACTAAGGTAATTCAATACCTCACCTCGCTTTGAGGTTTGTCCCTTTCGGTGACTATATAATACCACCTCCGGAATAAAAAGCCTGTCGAAGTTTGAGCGATTATTATAGAAGTTTTTACGATTAAATGTAGAAAAACGCTGAACATTAAGCTCAGCGTTTTATAATGGCTTATTTTTAATTTTTTTACTGTTGCGAGGATAAGCGCTCGGGGTGGTTTTTATCTTTTTAATTACGATAACCGCTCTCTCCCCCGCGCCGTCTAAATCAAACTCGTTTACCAAGCTTATCTCTCCGCCCAAAACCTTAATAGCGTTTTCGGCTTCCTTTAACTCCTCTTTATAGTCGGAAGCCTTCATAGCGATAAAGCTTCCGCCAACCTTAACTAAAGGCATACAGTATTCGCACAGTGTGTTAAGCCTTGCGACTGCTCGGGATACGGCTAAATCGTAACACTCTCTTTTATCCTTATCCTTACCCGCGTCCTCGGCTCTGGAATGAATTGTCGTTACGTCGGCGTTTATCGCGTCGGCAACTTCACTTAAGAAGTTGAGCCGTTTGTTTAAGCTGTCTAAAAGCGAAAGATTAATATCTTCCCTGAAAATCTTAAGCGGTATTCCGGGGAAGCCCGCTCCTGTGCCGACATCTATAACTGTCGCGTTTTTCGGAATATCGTAAAAATTAAGAACCGTTAAGCTGTCGGCGAAATGCTTTACCGCAACCTGTTCGGGTTCGGTAATCCGGGTGAGGTTAATCTTTTCATTCCATTCAATTAGAAGATTATAATATTTTTCGAATTGTTCAGCCTGTAATTCATTAAGCTCTGCGCCTATATCTTTACAGGCTTTTATTACTAGATTTTTCATAGCATTACTTTCTCTGGGTTAACCAGATTAAAAGGACGTTTATATCCGCGGGAGATACTCCCGAAATTCTCGAAGCTTGTCCGATATTAAGCGGTTTAATCTTGTTGAGTTTTTCCTGAGCCTCGAGTCTGAGTCCTTTTATCTCGGTGTAATCAAAATCCGAGGGGAGTTTTTTCTTCTCAAGTTTTTGAGTTTGTTCAACCTGTTTGAGTTGTTTTTCAATATAACCCGCGTATTTAACCTCGATTTCAACCTGTTCAAAAATATTGCTGTCTAAATCCGGACGGGTAGTATCTACAGGCTCCAAGTCTTTATAACTAATTTGAGGTCTGCGGAGTAAATCTATAAGCTTCGCGCCTGTGGAAAGCGGAGTTGTTTCACGTGAAACAAGTATCTCGTTTATCTTCTCTCCGGGCGGAATTACGATTTTGCCGATTCGTTTTATTTCCTCGGCTTTTAAACTTTGCTTTTTATTAAATCGTTCCCATCTATCGTCCGATATTAATCCGATTTTTCTTCCTATCGGGGTTAATCTAACGTCGGCGTTATCTTGTCTTAAGACAAGTCTGTATTCACTTCGGGAAGTCATCATCCTGTACGGCTCGTTAGCTCCCTTGGTTACAAGGTCGTCGATAAGCGTTCCGATGTATGAACCCGAGCGTTCAAGTATAAGCGGTTCTTTTCCCTGAATTTTTAATGCCGCGTTTACTCCGGCTACAAATCCCTGAGCCGCGGCTTCTTCGTAGCCTGAGCTTCCGTTAAACTGTCCCGCTCCGTAAAGACCTTCGAACTTTTTAAATTCGAGCGTCGCTTTCATTTCGGTCGGGTCAATACAGTCGTACTCTATTGCGTAAGCCGGGCGCATAATTACGGCGTTCTCGAGACCTTTTATAGTGTGGTAAAACTTTAGCTGAACTTCCTCTGGCAGAGATGAACTCATACCTTGGAGATACATTTCCTCCGTATCAAGTCCGCAGGGTTCTATAAAAAGCTGATGGCGTTTTTTATCGCTGAAGCGAACAATTTTATCCTCTAAACTAGGACAATATCTTGGACCTACTCCCTCAATCTTTCCCGCGTAAAGCGGCGAGCGGTGGATATTCTCGAGAATAATATCTTTGGTTTTTTCATTAGTCCAGCTTATATGACACTTAACTTTATTTTCGCCGAGATTTTCCGTGTCATAAGAAAACGGAATAGGCGGTTCGTCGCCGAGCTGTTCCTCCAGCTCGGAAAAATCAATACTGCTTTTCAGAACTCTCGCGGGAGTTCCTGTTTTAAAACGTCTCAATCCTATTCCTAGTTTTTTTAGGCTCTCGCCCAAAAAGCTCGCCGCGAATATTCCGTCGGGACCGCTCTCGTAGCTTACCTCGCCGACAAATATTCTACCGCCGAGGTATGTACCGGTCGCTATAATAACAGCCTTTACGTCGTACTCGGCTAACATTCTTGTAGTGAGAATGTATCCGTTTTCGGATTTTTTTATATCGGTTACTTCCGCTTGATGTAATTCAAGATTTTCCTGGAGTTCAAGCTTATGTTTCATAACGTCGGAATATTTTCTACGGTCAATCTGAGCTCTTAATGAATGAACCGCGGGACCTTTTCCTTTGTTGAGCATTCGGCTTTGGAGAAAACACTCGTCGGCAGTTTTTCCCATTTCTCCGCCGAGCGCGTCAATCTCACGGACAAGATGTCCCTTTGCTGTTCCTCCGATGGACGGATTACACGGACAGTTTCCGACTGCGTCCATATTTATTGTGAAAACTACGGTTTTGCATCCGAGCCTTGCCGAAGCGAGCGCGGCTTCTATTCCCGCGTGACCTGCTCCGATTACGGCTACGTCAAATTTTCCCGCTTTATAATTCATACTAACTCAATCCTTATTACTTTCCTACACAGAAGTTATGGAAAACATTATCCACGACAACCTCGCTTACTCTTTCTCCCGTAAGCTCGAGTATATTTTCTATTGCTTCCTCTATATTTACATTCACAGCGTCGAATGTCATTCCTATATCAAGCGCTTCGTTCGCTTCCTGTAAAGCTTTTTTTGCGTTTAACACAGCTGTTCTTTGGCGTTCATTAGCGAGTATTCCCTCGCTCGGATTAAAGTTTTCCGTGCCTGCTATTTTCTCTATACACGCGCGGAGATCGTCATATCCCTCGCCTGTTTTAGCTGAAATATAAACAACTTTATCTATTCTTGATTTTATGTAGCTTACGTCAAGTTTCTTATCTAAATCACTTTTATTTATAACCGCGATAACCGGTGTATCCTCAACGTTTTCAATAAGCTGTTTATCGTCGTCGTCGAGTTCTCGTCCCGCGTCGAATACCGCGAGTACAAGTCCGCAGTTTTTGATACGGCTTTTAGCTATATCTACACCGATTTTCTCGACAGTATCGTCGGTATCTCTCATTCCCGCGGTATCGCTGAGTCTTAAAGTAACTTCTCCTACATTTACCGTTTCCTCGACAATATCTCTCGTAGTGCCCGGAATATCGGTAACTATACTTCTGGCTTTTCCGGAAATAAGATTCATAAGCGTACTTTTACCCGTATTAGGTTTACCCGCGATTACGGTATCAATACCTTCTTTTACGGTCTGTCCTAAATCATATGTAGCTAAAAGTTTATTAAATTCGAACATACATTCGTTAAATATTGTTTTTAAATTTTCTTTGCTAACTTCCTCAATATCTTCCTCGGGATAATCAACCCAAGCGCTGAAATGTGCCGCTGTGGTTACGAGTTTATTTTTTATATTCTCGATTTTTCTCCAAAGCGCGCCGTCTTTAGCGAGTATAGCGGCTCTCGCGGCATTTTTACTTTTAGCTGAAATTATATCTATAACAGCTTCCGCTTCGGTTAAGTCTATTTTACCGTTTAAAAAAGCTCTCTTTGTAAATTCGCCCGCTTCGGCAGGATATGCTCCGGCTTCTATAATAATTCTTAAAATCTCTCTTGTTATAAAAATTCCGCCGTGACAAGAAATTTCAACTATATTTTCACCGGTATAGCTATGAGGTTCTCTGAATACCGTAGCGATTACCTCGTCAACTTTTTCATCTTTTTTATAAACGTGTCCTAAAGCCGCGGTATAGCCTTTCATATCGTCTAAACTTTTTCCCGAAACAGCTTTAAATATACCGTCGCAGATTTTTATTGAATTTTCTCCGCTTACTCTTATAATACCTATTCCACCCTCACCCTGAGCGGTAGAAATAGCGGCAATTGTTTTATTATCCATAAGGATTTCTCCTAAAATAAAAGGCCGGGTGACATCGGTAATTAATATCACCTGTCTACTCGACCTTAATTTTTATTAATCTATTCTTCCGTAAAGTCCCGCGCCGCCGCTTTCGTCGAGCGGTTTTCTATCGGGATTAGCCTGCGGTTTCTGAGAATTATTATTTTTTCTGTATCCGCCTTTTGAGTTTCTGCGATGGTTCCTTTCCTTAGGATCAGGACCTATAACAACGTGTCTGTTAGCGTTTTCTCCCTCACTCCAGGAAGTAGCTCCTCTGACCTTTTGTACGGATGTATGAATAATTCTTCTCTCATAGGGATTCATCGGTTCTAAGGAAGTTTTTCTTCCTGTTTTAACAGCTTTAAAAGCAAGTTTACGTCCGAGAATCTCTAAAGTTTTCTCTCTTTTTTCTCTGTAATTACCTGTATTTACTGTAATTTTAAAGTAGCTGTTATCAACATGATTAGCGACTAAACTTGTAAGATACTGGAGAGCGTCGAGAGTTTCTCCCCGGCGTCCAATAATATATCCTACATCTTCTCCCTCAATATTGAAAGTAGCGCTGGTTTCGGTTTTTTCAACCTCAACCTCTATCCCGTTAAGATGCATAGCGTCAACTACATTTTTAATGAATTCTTCCGCCGCGTCCGCGGGATTATCTTTTTCAGTAACAGTTACTTTAACCTGAGCTTGTTTTCCGCCGAACAGTCCGAGAACCTTTTTCTCAGCTCTCTGTACTACTTCAAAATCAAACTCAGAGTTTTCATCTAAACCAAGCTGAGCTTTAGCGTTCTCTAAAGCTTCCTGTTCGGTATCTCCTACTCCGATAACTTGTTTAATCATTTTAACCTCTTAAATTATAAACTATTTCTTTTTCTTGCCATTCTTTTTATTCTGTTTTTTATCACCGGAATAACTTACGGGTGCGTATTCATATTTAACTAAAGCTTCATTTTGCTCTAAAAGGGCTACGTGCTGAGCTTCATTCTTAGCTATAAGATTAACGGGGCTGTAATATTTACCCATAATTATAGTCTGTACAAGTGAGAATACGGAGTTACAAATCCAGTAAAATCCTACCGCGGCGGGTACCGAAAACGCAATCCACGCGGAGAACAGAGGAAGTCCGATAAACATTATCTTCATACATCCCTGCTGTGACTGGGAGTTACCATTAATCTTCATACTGAGAAGCGAAGTAGCTACCGAAGTTACAAAACAGAGAACCGGTATTAAGATATATACCGAGAAAATTCCCTGGCTGTTAGGACTTACAAGTAAGTTAAATCCCGCAAAGTTAAAGCCGTTTACAAACATCTCAATATTAGCCGCGTCAGTCGAATTTGTGAACAACTGTCCTATCAGAGCTTTAGAGTCAGCTAACGTACTTACAAGCGAAATTTCCTGATAGTTAACTCCTGTTCCCATAACGGACGCGCCTGTAGCTGAGAATCCCGGTATAGAATTAACGAAATTCAACGCGTTTGTAACAACTTCCTGATTAATATGCAGTGTATTTGTAAGAGGATACGCAACACAATAGAAAATTCCAAGCATAATAAGCATAGGTACTATGCTTGTAAGACATCCGCCCGCCGGGCTTACGCCTTCTTTTTCATAAAGTTTTTGTATCTCTTCGTTTGCTTTCTGCTTATTATTAGCGTATTTTTCTCTTATTTCCTGCTGTTTCTTCTGAAGTCTTGACGTATTAGCCATACTTTTCTGCTGTTTAATTGAAAAAGGAAATAATACAAATTTAATTATAATAGTAAAAATTATAATTGAAACTCCGAAATTCTGAAATACGTAAAACAGAGCCCAGAGTAAGTATCCTAAAATACTACCAAAAAAACCGAAAATTTGCACTAAGGGTTACCTCTCTTTTTTCCCTTTAATCACCTTTTCGGGTACGGGATCGAATCCGCCCTTTGAAAAGGGATTACATCTTAAAATTCGCCATACTGAAAGAAAAAATCCTTTAAATGCGCCGTGCGTTTCTATAGCCTCTACCGCGTAATGAGAGCAAGTAGGATAGTACTTACATTTAGGCAGAGTTCTCGGGGAAATATAGGTTTGATAATATCTGATAGATCCGATTAATATTCTTTTCATATCAGTTCATTTTCCTTAAACTGTTTGAGCATTGCTTTCTTTACATCCTTACTTTTTACGTAAGGTGTTTTTCCCCTGGCTACAAATATAAAATCATAGTTACCTTTTATAGACGGTTTTAATTCAGAGAAAGCCGCTCTTATAATTCTTCTCGCACGGTTACGCTTTACAGCGTTTCCAATTTTTTTACCGGTGGTTATTCCGTATCGAATATTGTTTTTTTTATTTTTACGATAATAAATAACAACTACAGGAGTTACTAAACTTTTACCTCTGCGGTAAAGAAAAGAAAAATCCCTGTTTTCTTTTAAGGTGTCAGCCTTATTCATTTAACCACCTGTTCTCATATTTCCTGATTAAGAAATAAAGACCACAAAAAAAGTGGCCTTATTTTAATATGACAACCTTTTTCTTCCTTTAGCTCTTCTTCTCGCAAGTACCTTACGTCCGTTACGAGTTGACATTCTCTTCATAAATCCGTGTTCTTTTTTTCTGTGGAGTTTCTTAGGCTGGTATGTTCTCTTCATTTTATAAACCTCCTTTCGGACATAGTATTACAAATACATGTACCTAGCTATTATAGTATAAAAAAGCAAATTCGTCAACTAATTTTTTAATAATTTTTTTAATTAAAAAAATCCACAATATATAGTGTTTATGCCTATTTAAACACACAATTAATATTAAACGTTTAAAGGCTTTAAAATTTTCCTATAATAATGTAATATATATACTTATAATATTACAATTTTTTAATTGCATTTTATATTATAATTTGGTATAATTGTTAACGGATTATAGTGGAGTAGTTTGGACTGTTTTTTAACTGCTCTCTTTTAAAAATTTAGGAATAAAAGAAAGGAAATATTTTAAAAATATGGAAAATTTTAAAGATGCGTGGATTGTTATTTGCGATTACTGTAAAAATAATATGACCGACATCGCTTATAATACTTGGATTAATAAAATTGAACCTGTCGGACTTGACTTCGATAATAAAAAAGCTGTCTTAATGGTTCCTAATGATTTTCACCGCCAAACTTTAGAGCGCTGCTATAAAGTTCTTCTTGAAAAAGCTTTTAAGGATGTATTTGATTCCGATATTAAAATAGAATTCACAATTCCCGCGGAGGATACTAAGGAAGAAAAAGAAATTGAGATTACCGATAATGGTTATGAATATACATTCGATACTTTTATCGTAGGTAATTCCAACAAATTCGCTCACGCGGCCTGTTTAGCGGTAGCTCAAAATCCTTCTAAAGCTTATAATCCTCTTTTTCTTTACGGAAACTCAGGACTCGGTAAAACTCATTTGCTTTACGCTATAGGTAATGAGATTAAAAAGAATGATTCTTCTAAATCAATCTGCTATGTGAAAGGTGATACTTTTACTAACGAACTTATTGAATCTTTACACAGAGCCAATATGTCCGAATTCAGACAGAAGTACCGCTATGCTGACGTACTTTTAGTAGATGACGTTCAATTTATCGGCGGAAAAGAAAGTACCCAGGAAGAATTTTTCCACACATTCGAAACTCTTTATCTCGATCATAAACAAATTATCCTTACATCCGACCGTCCTCCAAAGGAGATAAAAACTCTCGACGACCGTTTAAGAGGAAGATTTGAGATGGGACTTATAGCTGATATTCAGCCGCCCGATATAGAAACCAGAATAGCTATTATAAAACGTAAAGCTGAGATTATGGATATAGAAATTCCCAACGACGTTTGTGAATACATAGCTAATAATGTTAAAAATAATATCCGTCAGCTCGAGGGTACAGTTAAAAAAATTAAAGCTAAAAACAATCTCGACGGAGAAAAACCGTCTGTTAAATCGGTTCAGAATATTATTGCCGATATTTTAAACAACGATACTCCTCCCGAGGTAACGGTTGAAAAAATTATTGAAGAAGTAGCGAGAACATTCAATGTTTCCGCCGAAGATTTAAGAAGCTCTAAAAACAGAAGCGCCTACATAAGCGGTCCACGTCAGGTTGCTATATATATTGTTAACGAATTAACTACTCTGACTCAAGAAAAAATAGGACAGGAGTTCGGCGGTAGAGATCATTCTACTGTTAAATACGCTATAGATACAACCTCTAAAAAAATGAAAAAAGATTCAAAACTCCGTTCTATAGTTGATGACATTATAAAAAATTGTTCGATATAAATTTTTCTTACTAAAATAAAATAATAATTATTATTATTTAGTAGTAGTAGTAGTAGGGAATGGGGAATTGCGGAATTTTTTTATTTTTTCGTTAAATACTGGATTTTTTAATATTAAGTTTTTATTTTTAGTTTG
This sequence comes from bacterium, assembly GCA_020626545.1. Lineage (GTDB taxonomy): Bacteria > Bacillota > Clostridia > Oscillospirales > Acutalibacteraceae > Ruminococcoides. The sequence goes on along the minus strand of JAHKZS010000212.1, from coordinate 12,591 downwards.
TTAATAATGTTAAATAATTAAGAAATTTTAGAATCTTTTCCACACGATGTTAAAAAAGAAATGTTTATTGTTTAAAAAAATGTGGAAAAATTATTGTTAATAAAAAGGAGAAAAAGTATGAAAATCAGTGTATTAAGAACGGATCTGGCAAATGCCGTTTCTATTGTGTCGAGAGCGGTATCTAGTAAAGCTTCGATTCCTTCTTTAGAGGGTGTATTAATTAAAGCTTATGGTTCTAAACTTACACTTTCGGGTTACGATCTGGAAATTGGTATAAATACAAGTATTGATTCCACTATTTCCGAACAGGGAGAAATAGTGTTAAGCGCAAAATATTTATCTGAAATAGTAAGACGTCTTCCCGAGGAAGTTGTTTGTATTGAAACTGACGATAGAATGATTACCTATATTACAAGCGGACACGCGGAGTATCAGATTGTGGGTATGAATTCCGCCGAATATCCCGATTTACCTAAGTTTGAGGAAACTGAAGGATTTGAGGTTAACGCGGAAATTCTTAAAGAAATGATAAGACAGACAGTTTACGCTGTTTCCGATAATAATTCAAAACCTATTTATACGGGTTCTCTTTTTGAAATTGAGAATAAAGTGTTTAAAATTGTAGCTATAGACGGCTATAGAATGGCTATCCGTCAGGAGAATGTGGATAGCAATGTAAATACAAAATTTGTTGTTCCCGGAAAAACACAACAGGAAGTTTTAAAAATTATAGGTAATGAAGAAGAAAATATTTATATAAGCGTAGGACACAGAAATATTATGTTTAAAATAGGAGAGTACTCGGTTATTTCCAGATTAATAGAGGGAACTTTCCTTGATTATAACAGTACTATTCCGAATTCGAGTAAAACAGAGATTCTTGTAAATACAAGACTTCTTATAAATGCAGTTGATCGTATGTCGCTGCTTAACGGTGATAAATTACAGAGTCCGGTAAGATGTAATTTCTCCGGAGAAGAAATTCATTTCTCATGTACTACATCTATCGGTAAGGCTAATGATGTAATATCAGCTCCCGTAAAAGGCGAAGATGTTGAAATAGGTTTTAATAACAGATATTTACTCGACGCTCTAAGAAATATAGACGCGGACGAGGTTAAAATTTACTTAAACGGCGGACTTTCTCCGATGATTATTAAACCCGTTAAGGGCGATAGTTTTATCAGTCTTGTTGTACCGATGAGGCTTGCGAATGGATAATATTAAAATTGAGGGAGAATATATAAAACTCCAGGATTTATTAAAATTTTCGGGGCTTTGTATGACAGGAGGCCACGCCAAAGTCGCGGTACAAAACGGAGAAGTTGAATTAAACGGCGAAGTTTGTACAATGCGCGGAAAAAAGGTTAAAAACGGCGATGTAGTTAAGTACGACGGAAAAGAAATTAAAGCGGTTTTCGTTTGATAGGAAAAGATAAAAGTTGAACGTAAGAAAGTTACAGTTTAAAAATTACAGAAATCTTGTTGACGGAGAAATTATACCTTCCGAAAAAATAAATATTATCTACGGAAATAATGCCCAAGGAAAAACCAATATACTCGAATGTTTGTGGCTTTTTTGCGGAGGACACAGTTTTAAAGGTTCTAAAGAAAACGAGTTTATAAAATTCGGCGAAAAATTTTCTCGTATAAAAGCGGAGTTTTTTTCGGGAAATAGGGAACAGGAAGCTGAGATTGTTTTTAACGGAAATAAGAAAGAAGTAATAATAAACGGAGTAAAAAAGAATTCTTCCGCGGCTCTTATAGAAAAATTCAACGCTGTTGTTTTTTCCCCCGAGGATCTTACTCTTGTTAAAAGAGGTCCGTCGGCAAGAAGAAGATTTATCGACAGCGCGGTATGCAGAGAAAAATTAAGAAACGCGATTGTAATTTCTAAATATAACCAGACATTAAATCAGAGAAACGCTCTGCTAAAAGATATATTCAGACATCCTGAATTAAAAAATACTCTAGGTATATGGGATGAAACTCTGTGCAGACTCGGAGCAAAGATAATTTACCAAAGACTTTCTTATATAAATAAACTATCGCATGATGCCGAAACATACCATTTCGGAATATCAGATAATACAGAAAAATTAAAAATTTTTTATAGTTCGAATTGCGCCGCTGAGTATGGAGATAACGAGGAAGAAATATACGAAAAAATGTATTCTTTCGTAAAAAATACTAAGAAAGAAGATATTAAAAGCGGTTATACAAATATAGGCCCTCACAGGGATGATTTTAATATTTATATAAACGACAGAAAAGCTAAAGTTTTCGCGTCGCAAGGACAACAGCGCAGCGCGGTTCTTTCTCTTAAACTGGCGGAAGCAAATGTTTTGAGCGACTTAACCGGGGAAAATCCGGTAATTCTACTGGACGACGTACTTTCGGAGCTAGACAAAAAACGCAGAGATTTTTTAATTAATAAAATAAAAGATTACCAGGTTTTTATAACAACCTGCGAGTTAAAAGAAGAAGAAGGACTTAAAGAAGGAAAGAAATTTTACGTTGAGGAAGGAAAAATAACCTGATGTATCTTCATTTAGGGGAAAAAACCGTAATAAGAACCGAAAGTATAATCGGGATATTTGACCTGGATAATACTACTATCTCAAAAAATACCAGAAACTTTCTTACGCGTGCCGAAAAAAACGGCGAGGTAATAAACGTAAGCTACGAACTCCCTAAATCTTTTATAGTGTGTATAAAAAATAAAGAGAGAAAAGTTTATATAAGCCAGATCGCAGCTAATACACTTTATAAAAGAATAAATAAGTAAAAAAATACTGACGAGGAGAATAATAATGGGAAAATATTGTCCGTATTGCGGAAGAAGAATTTCATATTTTACAACTTTCCATGAAAAAAAGAGAGGTATACATACCTGTACTCGTTGTAAAAAAGAAAGCAAAATAAAAACAGATTTTAGATTAATTATAGCTTTTATAGCTGTAGTTCTTATAGTTTTAATGTTTATGGTGATATGGACAGGATCTTCCTACTATAACAGCTTCTTAGGAGTTATTATCACCGCGGCTATTCTTACTGTTTTTTATTTTTGTACTCCTTTATTTATAAGATTTGTACCTCTTAAAAAATATCGGCATCATGAAGTTGAACGTGAAGAATTTGAATATGAATACGAACCTCTTCCCGACGAAGATGATATTGCCGTAGATAGTGAATTTACATTTAATAGAGATATATTCGAACAAATAAAAGAAAAAAGAAATTCAAATATAAATCATAATAATGAACAACTTTCCGACAATATAGAGAATACAAAAATAGCGGGCGAAGATTATGTACCAATCATAAATGATGTTACCGAAGCCCACGCTTCTTCCTCGGACGCTCCTCTTAAAAGAGTTAACACTAACGAAAATAATGAGTATTCTCAATACTATGGTAATCAAGAATACTATGACGATTATGAATATACGGATTTTAGCGAAACCGAAAATTTTGACGACGGATATCCTACAGGTAACGACGATCTACCCGATGGTTCGAAATATACGGCTAATAGAAGATTTTAATTATGTTTAAATTACCGGTTTGTCCGTATTGTAATACGGTATATAGTTATAAAGATGTAAAAAAAAACAGGGATAAAAAAATAATTAAGTGTTATCACTGTAAAAATGAATTTAAAAAAAATAATATTAATGGTTATTTTGTATTAGCTCTGATTATAGTAATATTAACCGTAGCTTTAAATCTGATTATTCTTAATCTTACCGCGGATTTTATAACATCTATAGTTCCGCTTATGATTATAAGTATTATAGCGGTTATAATCTTTATATTATTAACTCCTTTCTTTTCAAATTATAAAAAGATAAAGGATATAGAATATAAAGAAATTCCCGTAGTAACTATATCGGATGATAATGTAAATAAAAAACAAAAACGTTCAGTTAAAAACAGACAAAGAAAAAATAAATGAATATATGAAAATATGAAAGATTGAAAAATCTTTTGGAGGTAATTGCATGGAAAATGAAGAAGTAAAGGTATCTAAAGTCGAAAACGACTACGGCGCGGACGACATACAGGTTTTAGAAGGACTGGAAGCGGTTCGAAAAAGACCTGGTATGTATATCGGATCTACAGGACCGAGAGGATTACACCATCTTGTTTATGAGATTGTGGATAACTCTATCGACGAAGCTCTCGCCGGTTATTGTTCAAAAATTGATGTAGTTATTGAAAAAGGCGATATTATAAAAGTTAAGGATAACGGTCGAGGAATCCCCGTAGGTATTAACGAGAAAACAGGTGTCCCGGCTGTAACTCTTGTATTTACCGTACTTCACGCAGGCGGTAAATTCGGCGGCGGCGGATATAAGGTATCCGGAGGTCTCCACGGCGTCGGCGCGTCTGTAGTAAACGCTCTCTCCGAATGGGTTGAGGTTAAAGTTTGCGACGGAAAAGATATTTACTTCCAGCGTTACGAGCGAGGAAAAACTGTCTGTGATTTAAAGAAAATCGGCGAAAGTACTGAAAAAGGTACGGAAGTTCGTTTTAAAGCCGATGGTAAAATATTTAAAGAAACTACGGTTTATGAATACGAAGTTCTCGAGAAAAGACTTCGTGAACAAGCTTTTCTTAATGCGGGAGTTCATATTGAACTCAGAGATGAGCGCGAGGAAGAAGTTATTCAGAAAAATTTCCTTTACGAAGGCGGTATTTCCAGCTTTGTAGAATTTTTAAATAAGAAAAAACACGTTGACACGATTCACCCCGAAGTTATTTACTTCGCTTCCAAAAACGCCGAGGATACCGTTACAGTCGAAGTCGCTATGCAGTATACCGACAGCTACAACGAGTTGATGTTATCGTTCGCGAATAATATTCACACCGTGGACGGCGGTACTCACGAGGAGGGCTTTAGACGAGCGCTTACGAGAGTGATGAACGACTACGCGCGCAAGTTTAATAGGCTTAAAGAAAATGACAAAAACCTGTCGGGCGAGGACGTACGAGAAGGTCTTACGGCTGTAATCAGCGTTAAGGTTAAAGAGGCACAGTTCGAAGGTCAGACAAAAGCTAAACTCGGTAACACCGAAGTCAGAACTATGGTGGATAAGCTCTTAAGCGAAAAACTTGCGATTTTCTTAGAGGAAAATCCCGCCGTAGCTAAAGCGATTTTTGATAAAGCATTAGCTTCCGCAAGGGCGAGAGAAGCCGCGCGAAAGGCGAGAGAAAGCGTAAGAAGAAAATCAGCGTTAGAGAGCGCTCAGCTCCCCGGAAAACTTGCGGACTGTCAGTCTAAAGACAGCGCGGAAACCGAGCTATTTATTGTCGAGGGAGATTCCGCGGGCGGTTCAGCTAAAGGCGGACGAGATAGAAGAATCCAGGCAATCCTTCCTCTCTGGGGAAAAATGCTCAACGTAGAAAAGGCTCGATTAGACCGAGTTTACGGAAACGATAAGCTCACTCCCGTAATTACCGCTTTAGGAACGGGAATAGGCGAGGAGTTTGATATAGAAAAGCTCCGCTACGGAAAAGTAATTATTATGGCGGATGCCGACGTAGACGGACAGCATATCCGCACACTTTTACTTACATTCTTCTTCCGTTTTATGAGACCGCTTATCGAGGAGGGGCATATTTATATAGCACAACCTCCGCTCTATAGAATCACTAAGGGTAAGGAACATAAATACGCTTACTCCGATATAGAAAGAGATCGAATCCTCTCCGAAATTGAGGGCAAAACCGAAATTCAGCGTTACAAAGGTCTCGGTGAGATGGATTCCGAACAGCTCTGGGAAACTACTATGAACCCCGACAGCCGACTGATGTTAAAAGTTCAACTCAACGACGCCGAGGCCGCTGACGAAACTTTCAGCATCCTTATGGGCGATAAGGTAGAACCCAGACGGGAGTTTATTGAAACAAACGCAAGATTTGTACAGAATCTTGATGTTTAATATGAGGAAACATTATGCATTCTAAATCTTATATAACAGTTCGTTACGCGGAAACTGATCGTATGGGTATAGCCCATCATTCCAACTATCCTATATGGTATGAAGTGGGAAGAACCGACTATATTAAAAGTTTCGGAATAACCTACAGCGATATGGAAAAAGCGGGAATACTTATGCCGCTTACTAACCTGAGTTGCTACTTTTTAAAGCCCGCGGGTTACGAGGATAATATTATAGTAAGGACTTGGGCAATCGAACTGAAAGCCGCGCATATCCAGTTTACCTATACCGTTAAAAAGATTAACGATGACGGTACCCAGGAGGAGCTGGGCTACGGTTCTACGGAGCACGGAATTATCGACAGTAAGACTTTCCGTCCCGTAAGCTTAAAGAAACGTATGCCCGAGCTTTACGCAAAGATTAAAGCTACGCTGTAAGTTCGGTGGTATAATGGCTAAACAGTTAAAAACCAACGCAATGAGGTTTTTAGATAAAAATAAAATCGGCTACGAAGTTTTTATGTACCCGCACGGCAAGGAAGCCGTCGAGGGTAATGCTGTAGCCGAATTAATGGGACAAAATCCCGCTCAGGTTTTTAAGACTTTAGTTGCCAGAGGAAAGAGCGGGGAATATTATGTATTCGATATACCCGTTAACCGTGAGCTTGATTTAAAAAAAGCCGCTAAATCGGTAGGGGAAAAGAATATCGAGATGACGCACGTTAAGGATTTGGTGAAAATCTGCGGTTACGCGAGGGGAAATGTATCGCCGCTCGGAATGAAAAGTAACTTTAAAACCGTGTTCGATAAAACCGCTCTCGATTTCGACTATATCTACATTAGCGCGGGAAAAATCGGATACCAGATTAAAACCAATCCCAAAGAATTGATTGAAATTATAAAAGCTGAGAATAATGAAATAACCGCCTGAAATTAAGGCAGATTCGTGAATATACGGATAATAAAATTGAGGTGAATGAAAGTTGAATAACGAAAACGAGATAAAAGAAGTTAACGGAAAAATTATAGATGTCGATGTCGAAAAAGAGATGAAACAGTCCTTTTTGGACTATTCGATGTCGGTTATCGTAAGCCGAGCGCTTCCCGATGTACGCGACGGTCTTAAACCTGTACATAGACGTATTCTCTATACAATGTATGAAAGAGGTCTTGAGCCGAATAAACCATACCATAAATGCGCTGATACAGTCGGCGCGGTTTTGGGAGCGTACCATCCGCACGGCGACGCTTCGGTTTATGACGCGCTCGTAAGACTTGCCCAGGATTTCTCGATGAGATATATGCTCGTTGACGGCCATGGTAACTTCGGTTCGGTCGACGGCGATCCGCCCGCGGCTTACCGATACACTGAGGCTCGAATGAGCAAGATTTCTACCGAAATGCTCACCGATATTGAGAAAAAGACGGTAGATTTCGTTCCTAACTACGACGACAGACTCGAAGAACCTACAGTTCTTCCGAGCCGTTTCCCGAACTTACTCGTAAACGGTTCCAGCGGTATCGCCGTAGGTATGGCGACTAATATTCCTCCTCATAATATGGGTGAGGTTATTGACGCTATCGACCTTCTTATCGATAATCCCGAAGCGACTGTAGCCGAAATTATGGAATGTATCCCGGGCCCCGACTTCCCGACAGGCGGAATTATTATGGGACGCAGCGGAATAAAAGCCGCTTACTCCACAGGCCGCGGAAAAATTGTCGTAAGAGCTAAGACCGAGATAATCGAAGCTAAAAACAACCGCTTTAAGATTATCGTTACCGAGCTTCCCTACGGAGTTAATAAAGCCCGCCTTATCGAGCATATCGCTGATTTGGTTAAGGATAAAAAAATCGAGGGAATTACTAATATCGAGGACCATTCCGACAGAAACGGTATGCATATCGAAATCGATATCCGCCGTGACGCTTCACCTCAGATTGTTCTCAATCAGCTTTTCTCATTCACTCAGCTACAGACTACTTTCGGCGCGATTTTACTCGCGATTGTAAACGGCGAGCCGAAAATCCTAACCCTCAAAGAATGCCTGGAGCATTATATCAACTTCCAGGTAGAGATTATCACCCGCCGTACTCAGTTCGATTTAAAGAAAGCTCAGGACAGATGCCATATCTTAGAGGGCTTGAAAATAGCTATCGACAACATCGACGAAGTTATTAAGATTATCCGCGCGAGCAAGGATACCTCTACCGCTAAGGCGAACTTGATGGAGCGTTTCGGGCTCGACGAGCCTCAGGCTCAGGCGATTGTCCAGATGCGTCTCGGACAGCTCACCAATATGGAGCGCGGTAAAATCGAGGATGAAATCGCCGCTCTGCTCGCTAAAATTAAAGAATATACCGAGCTTCTCGCAAGCCACCATCTCCTTCTTGAGAAGGTTAAGGAAGAAGCGCTCGCTCTCAGAAATAAATATTCCGACCCGCGCCGTACAGAAATCTGTCAGGTCAGCGGCGAGGTAGATATCGAGGACCTTATTCCCGAGGAAGATTGCGTAGTAACTCTTACACGCTTCGGTTACGTTAAGCGTATCGCCGAGGATGAATACACAATCCAGCACCGAGGCGGCAGGGGAGTTAAGGGTATGTCTACCCGTGAGGAAGACGTCGCTACCGAGATGTTTATCTGTAATACCCATAATTATATCCTGTTCTTTACCGATAAGGGCAGAGTTTACCGCATTAAATGTTACGCTATTCCCGAGGGTACTCGTCAGAGCAAGGGTATGAATATCGCTAATATTCTCCCGATTGCTACCGACGAAAAGGTAACCTCTATGATACCCGTTAAGGAGTTCGAGGACGATAAGTATCTCGTTATGGTTACTAAAAACGGTATCATTAAACGTATCGAGTTAAACGCTTATAATACTGCCCGTAAGGGCGGACTTATCGCGCTCGATCTAAACGAGGGCGACGAGCTCGCTTGGGTAAGAATGACCGACGGAAATAACGAGATTATCGTAGCTACCCGCGACGGTATGTCTATCCGATTTAAAGAAACCGACGTACGTCCTATGGGACGACAGGCTCGCGGCGTAAAGGCGATGAAGCTTAAAGAAGGCGATATTATCGTCGGAATGAGCGTTATCGACGAAAACGCGCTTATTCTCACTGTTTCCGAAACAGGTTACGGACGTCTCAGCACTCCCGACAACTATCGAGTTCAGTCGAGAGGCGGTAAAGGTCTTACCAACTACCATACCGAGAAATACGGTAAAGTCGCGGGAATCGGAGTTATTAATACCGACGACGATATTATCCTTATCAGCGAGGAAGGCGTAGTTATTCGAATTAACGCCAGCGACGTGCGTATCTGCGCCCGTCCGAGTAAGGGTGTAACTCTTATGAGAATCAAGGACGATAATCGAGTTGTAAGCTTCGCTCATTTACCTCACGAGGATGAGGAAACCGAAAAACCCGAGGACAATTCCGCTCCCGAAGATGAAACCGAAGAAACAGAAGAATAAATTTTAAGTGGTAAGTAAATTTATACTTACCACTTAATTTGTTACCTATGGAGAGAGTATGAAAGTAATTTTAGCTTCCGCGTCACCGAGACGACAGGAACTTTTAAAAAATATTTTTACCGAATTTGAAATAATCCCCGCCGATGTGGATGAAACTCTTAATGACAGCATAAAAGCCGAAGAAGCCGCTCAGTTTCTCGCCCGAAAAAAAGCAGAGTTTATCTCGAAAAAATATCCCGAAGCGCTGGTTATCGGGAGCGATACCACGGTTGTAACGGGGGAGAAGATACTCGGAAAACCCGCGGATAAAACCGACGCAAAAAATATGCTCTGTTTACTTAGCGGAAAAACCCACAAGGTAATTACGGGCGTCAGCCTGTTTTATAACGGAAAAGAAAAGTCCTTCAGCGAGGTAACCGAGGTAGTTTTCTTCAACTTAACCGATAAAGAAATCGAAAACTATCTTAAAACTGACGAATGGAGCGATAAAGCGGGAGCTTACGGTATCCAGGGAAAAGCCGGGCTTTTCGTAGAAAAGATAAACGGCGATTATAATAACGTAGTAGGACTTCCTGTCGCGAGGTTAAACCGAGTTTTAAATGATTTTGTATTATGAAAAAGCTATTATCAATCATACTTTTAATATTATTGGTACCGTTATCCGTATCGTGCGGTAATAATTCAACCAAAACCTCCGCCGATAATGTTGTTAATTATCCGACAAGAGATATAGATAATTTTATCGATAACGATAACGAAACGGGTATGACCTATAAATTCACCCTCGACAAATTCACGACCGAGTTTAATACTATGTACTCGCAGTTAGGCGGAGATTATAAGGATTTTCCGTATAAAAACTGGAGTAAGCGTGCTCGTGAAAAACAGTCCAACGGAAGATTCTACAACTACCTTTACCTTACGAGCAAGTACGTAGTCCTTACCGCTACCGAAGAAGCCGAAACAAGACGGCTCGTTAACGTCGGTTGCGGAATTACCGAGAAGAAGCTCAAGTCGAACAAAAAGATAAAAAACAAGGTTATGACGATTTGCGGAGTAATGGCAGCCGCCGCGGGCGGTTATAATATCGACAGCGTTAAGTTTTTCGGCAATCTTTTTAACGACACTATCTCATTTAAAGACCACAGCTTATGGTACGAGGACAGTATCTATGTTTACGATAAAGAAACCGCTTCCGACGGAACAAAAACTATCCTGTTTAGAACTATGCCCGCCTTACCCAATATAAAAGACGATTGGAAATTACAGGATTATAGAGAATATAAGAACGAAAAATAAAACACGAGTTGTATGAATTGATAATTTGTACAGCTCGTTTTTGTATATATCTAATAAAAAGTTAATAAACAGTTAAATTTACTTTACATTTTTTTATTAATAATGTACAATGAAACAAAGATATGGAAAGGAGAGGTAGAAATGAAGAAATCTATATCTATTATATTAGCGGTATTAATGCTGTTATCAATATTCAGCGTAACCGCTATGGCGAAAAACGGCCCTAATCCCGATAAGGATGAGTATGAGCTTTATACTGCTAAAATTTATCTTTATAATGTTTTGGAGGACGGCGGAGATATCGCTATATACAGCGATAACGAGGTACACAAAAACGCTATTGAGGGCGCTGTGTATGACCTCGAAGCTAACACTCTTACCCTTAAAGATTTTAATCATCCGGAGTTTTCTCTCTCGCTCACCGATATGGGCGACGATTTTAAACTCAACATCGAGGGAGATTGCGTACTTTACAATATTTCCTCGTCGACCGAAGATTACGGCGGAAGTCTTACCGTTACGGGAACAGGCTTACTTACCGTAAATCCCGAAAAACAGGACGAAACCGCGGTTAGAATTATGGCATACGGCGCTGACAGCACGCTTCATATCGACAACACAGTAAGCGTTAAGTTTTTAAGCTGTTGGCAGGCTGTTTACTTCCAGGGCACAGCCCACGCCGATAAAGATACTGTCTTTACTCAGGGCGAGGATACTGTAGAAGTTGAGGGCGGAAAAGAGACTTACGAATCTCCCAAAACTATCGATGGCGCGTATGTAATCCGCGATAACGGAACTGTTGTAGGCTACCGCGCTCACGAAATTAACGACCCGAACTATATGAACGGCTTATACAGCGTAACTATCTCCGAGGATCCGACAGGACAGAAGATTTACCACATAGTAAAATATGTTATCAACGAGAAGCTCGGAGTTTGGGTTAAGGACGAGAGCTTTGAGGAACAGGATTTAGCTGAGGACGAGTTTAATAACAACCTCACTATCGATACTTCTCCCGGAAGCACACCTAAAACAATAGAATATACCGATGGAGAAGGTGTTCCTCAGACCGGTTATCTCGTGGAGGATACACAAACCGGCGGATACATGGTAATAGATATTAACTATAACGAAGACGACGACGGTATGATTCACAGAGCCAAGCCTATTGTAGAAAACGAAACCGGCGGATATATTATTGTCACCACATGGAGCGGTTACGAAGTAAATCGCGATACATTCTTCGAAAAGGGGTTACAATACGTATTTGAGGAAGAATATACAAATTTCGAAGAGCCGAACATCGAAACAAGTACATTTGAAGTATACGAGGACGACGACAAAAATCAGTACGTTTTAGACGCCGAGGATAATGTTTACAAAATCGACGAAGATAATAAAATCACAATCGACGAAAAAGAATACTATATCCTGACTATGTGGCAGGGTGTTTTGAAAGATAACCTCAATCCTGTTTACGATACAGTAGAGGGAGATTACTACAATTACAATTATCCCGACGAGGACTATATCTACATAGCTCCCAAGCCCGCTACTCCCGACGAAGCCGAGACAACCGTTCCGGCTACTCCTGATGAGCCCTTTACAACCGAAGCGGTTGAGCCGACAACCTCTCAGGACAACACTAATCCCGAGCCGACGACTGAACCTCAGGCAACAACAGACCCGCAGGGCGAGCCTACGACAGCTCAGCCCGCGACCGTAGAGCCTACGACAGCTCAGCCCGCGACAGTAGAGCCGACAAACGCTCAGCCCGAAACTAAGGCGACCGAGGCGAATGAACATTCAATCAGCGAGATAAAGAAAGGCTCGAGCGAGAAGCAGGTTGATAAATTT
>JAHKZS010000211.1 GCA_020626545.1 bacterium | reverse complement strand
TTACTGCCGATATTAGCGGCGGGCAGAATTACGCTTCTGATTTTATTAGGAAGATAACCCTGAGCGTGCTGTACGGCGTGACCTGCTTCGTGACAGGCTACTCCCACAGCCGCGATTGAGTTGGAGTTATACACAGGTTCGGATAGTCTTATTACATTAGACCTCGGGTCGAAATGGTCGGTAAAGCTTCCCTGAACAGGCTCAATGCGAACGCCTGTAACTCCGTTTTGCATAAGTACGCGTTCAGCCGCCTGAGCGCCTGTTATTCCTCTGGAGTTGCGGATTGCGCTGTACTTTCTGAATGTGGAATTCATTATACCCTGAATAACGAGGGTGAATATAATTAGCGGGAGCATAAAGATTAAATAGCTCCAGTCGTAGTAATAAAGATAGCTGAAATATCCCATAAGTTTCTCCTTTACTCGAATTTATCCCCGACTTTAAGTGGATGTCCGAGCATAAATGATTTAGAGCTCATACGTTTTTTACCGCTCAGCTGGAGCTCGTTTATAATAAGCGAGTTCTCCGAGCAAGCTACTGTGAGCGGATTTATACTAATAATCTCCCCCGCTTTTCCGCTTTTATCACAGAAAAGGGTTGAGTGGATTTTAATATCCTTACCGCCGAGCTTAGATGTCGCCACGGGCCATGTCTGGAGACCTCGAACTTGGTTATGAATTTCACGGGCGGTTTTGTTCCAGTCGATAGGACACAAATCTTTTGTAATTTTATTGGTATAAGTCGCCTTGGATTCATCCTGTTTAACCGGGGTGATACTGTCGAGCTTATCGAGGGTTTCAATGAGTAAATCGGCTCCGAGCTCGGCTAATCGGTCGAACAGCTCGGCTGAGGTTTCGTTCTCGCCGATTTCGGTTTCGGACTTGAGGAGTATATCTCCGGTATCCAAGCCCTCGCCCATATACATCGTAGTAACGCCCGTAAGCTTGTCGCCGTTTAGGACGGCTTGCTGAATCGGCGCGGCTCCTCGGTATTTCGGCAGAAGCGAGCCGTGAACGTTGATACAGCCGTTTTTAGGAATATCGAGTATCTCCTTGGGGAGAATTTTTCCGTAAGCGACTACGACTATTACGTCGGGGTTAAGAGATTTTATTTCTTTTATAGAATTTTCATCTTTTAGAGTTACGGGCTGTATCACCTTTAATCCGTAACTTTCGGCGCAGACTTTTACGTCCGGCGGAGTTAAGACCTGTTTTCTACCGACAGGCTTATCGGGCTGGGTAAATACAGCTAGGATATTATGTTCGCTTTCGGCGAGTTTTTTTAGAGTAGGTACGGCAAAATCAGGCGTACCCATAAAAACAATATTCATACAGCCTTATTCCTCAATATAACATTCGTCGGACAAATCGAGCTCGCCCGCGTTAAGCTTTTCGATTTCTTCGGGGAAAAGCATTCTCTCTACCCGAGTATCGTATAAAATTCCGTCGAGATGGTCGAGTTCGTGACAAAAAGCCCTAGCCAAAAGACCTTCGCCCTTAATGGTAAACTCCTTACCGTTTCTGTCCTGAGCCTTTACGGTAACTCTGTAAGGACGGGAGGATATTCCCCACTGTCCCGGAAGGCTTAAACAGCCCTCGAGTCCTACCTGTTTACCCGAGGTTTCGATTATTTCGGGGTTAACAAGCTCGATAACTCCCTGTTCCTCGTCGATTTCTATTACAACAACTCTCCTCAACATTCCGACCTGGGGAGCGGCTAAGCCTACCCCGCCTGAGTCGCGGAGAGTATCTATCATATCGTCAATAAGCATAGCGAGGCGGTCGTCGAATTTTACAACCTCTCTGCATTTTTTTACTAAGACGTCGTCGCCTTTTTTTACAATTTCTCTGAGTGCCATAATTACCTCTTATTAAAATATTCTTTATATAAGCTTTCCGCTAAATAATCGACCTGTACGAATCCGCTGTTAGTGAATACTACGCAGTTGAAATTTTTATTCCCGAGCGTAAATAATACAGCCGAGCGGTACGGTACAAAACTTCCCGTATGGTGAGCGAAAGTTTTATCATCCGAAACATACAATCCGCAGCCGTATTTATCCTCAGCCTCGGTCATAACCGAAAGAGCGTTTTTGCTTACGATCTTACCGCTTTGCAGAGCGTACGCCCATTTAGATAGGTCAACGGCGTTAGTTACAATATCGCTGCTGCCGTAAGCTATGCCTTTAATATTAATATCAAGGCTCTTTGACTTATCGCCGTACGGACGGGCGTAATTATCGAGGGTATTTTTTATATCGTCGATAAAGCCTGTTGAACTCATACCGATTTTGTCGAAAAACTCTTTTTTAAGGAAGCTTTTATAAGATGTCCCGCTGAGTTTATCGACAATTTCAGCCAGCAGGAAATATCCGCTGTTTGTGTACTCGAACTTTTCGCCGGGCTTAAAATTGAGCGGAAGTGTTTTTATCTTTTTGTAGATACATTCTCTGTTCTCTCGGGCGGAGTGAGTTTCGGGATTATAGCCCTCGGGAAATACCTCGGATGTTTTTTTATTTATATAGTCCGGGATTCCCGAACGCATCCTGAGCAAGTCGTCCACGGTAATACTTTCGCCGTACTTATAATCGGGAAAGAATTTACCTATCTTATCCTTAACGGAGAGCTTTCCCCTCTCGCAAAGAATCATTACCGCCGCCGCGGTGAACTGCTTAGTCACGGACGCCGCGGGATAGAGAGTGTATTTATTATTTTTAATCTTTTTATCTTTATTAGCGTAATCTATTCCCCTGTCGTAAATTTCCTTACCGCCGGCGGTTACGTAACACTCGCCCTTAAAGACGAGCTTTTTTAACAGCTTATCGTAACTTTCGCTTAAGGTTTCGGATTTCTTTTTGACAGGCTTATTACCCGAGCAGGACGTTATAAAAATTCCGCCCAAAATAATTAAGC
Organism: bacterium; assembly: GCA_020626545.1. Classification (GTDB taxonomy): domain Bacteria; phylum Bacillota; class Clostridia; order Oscillospirales; family Acutalibacteraceae; genus Ruminococcoides. The sequence goes on along the minus strand of JAHKZS010000211.1, from coordinate 10,398 downwards.
TTAGAAATACGCAGGTTAGTTTCTTCTTTAACATCAGAAGTATCCCGCGTAAACCTCACGCAGAGCCTTTCCGAGACGTTCGCTCGCGTAGTAATTATAGTTACTTAGCACTATACTCGTGAACTCGTTTCCGCCCATAGAGAGCAGTATAATCGAATTATAAGGAGCGAGGTTTCCTGTATGGAATACTATTTTGCCATTTCCCTGTACAAACAGTCCGTAGCCGTAGCCTGAGCCTTTGTCCGAAATCATAGCCTTGAACGATTTAGCGGACATAATTTTATTCTTTCTCAAGCCGTCAGCCCATTTAGCGAGATCGACCGCGTTAGAGTAGATATTACCGCAGGCGTACGCCGCGCCTTTTATCTTGAAAACATCGGTCTGGCCTTTGGAATAGTTATAGGGACGGGCTACGTTTTTCCCGAGAGATTTATCCATATTCTCGATAAATCCCGAATACTTCATACCGAGTTTATCGAAGATTTCTGTCTGTATAAAGTTTTCGTAGGTTTGTCCGCTGACCTTTTCGATAATCTCGCCCAAGAGAAGGTATCCGCTGTTTGAGTACTTAAATGTAGCTCCCGGAGTAAAGAGGAGCGGATCTTCCATAAACGATTTCTTTATAAACGCGCGGTTCTTAGCGGAGGTGTTTTTAAACGGATCGGTTTTTTCCGGGAAAAGATTAGCGACATTGGAGTAGAAATTCATATAGTCGGGGATTCCCGCTCTCATCCTCAAAACATCGTCGAGGGTGATTTTATCAGCGTGTTGATACTCGGGGAAATACTTGCTGAGCTTGTCCTTAACGGAGAGCTTGCCGCGCTCCTGAAGTATCATTATAGCCGCGGCGGTGAACTGCTTTGTAATAGACGCCGCCCTGAATATAGTATACTCGTTGTTTTTAATCTTTCTCTTTTTATCGGCGTAGTTTACGCCCTTTTTATAGATAGGCTTATTGTGTTCGGTAACGTAAACCTCGCCCTCGAAGCCGTAGCTGTAGATTAAGCTGTCGAAAGATGATACGAGCCGTTTATATTGGGACTTACTCAATTCCGACGAGGCTACTGTCTTTACCTCGGGCGGAGCAGTCGTCACGGGTTCGGTTCCCGCCTTTTCCTCGGGCTTAGTTACAACCTCGCCTATTTCCATTTTTTCGTCTTTTTCGGGAGCGAAAGGGTTGCTCGTATCGCAGGAGCCTACGATAAAACACCCCGAGATTATTAGACATAAGAGTATAAAACACGTTAATTTCTTCATTTTTACCCCTCATAATTAACCCATTATTTAAAATGACAAAGCGTTCATATCTATATACGCTGTAGTGCTTTTATTTTCTTTTACAGAATTAAACTTTCGGATTGTTTCAGCTAAGAGCTGTCTAAACCGCTTAGTATTTCTGCATTTTACAATAATTTTATACCTATACTTATTACTTACTTTAGCTACCTGAGCCGGTGACGGTCCGAGTATTCTAAGCGGAATATCGGAGTAATCCTCTTTAGCTGTATCAATTAGTTTTTTCATAAAATCATTAGAGGATTTTATAACGCCTAAATGCTTATCGGAAACAAATCCAACCATACAAATATCGGCGAACGGCGGATAAAGCATAGCCTCGCGGATTTTAATCTCGCTGTCGTAAAACTTCTCGTAATCCTGAGCCGCCGCCATAGAGATGACGTTATTCTCGGGAGTGAAAGTCTGGATAAGCGCTATACCCTTTTTATCGCCTCGTCCGCTTCGGCCTACTACCTGGGTTAAAAGAGAGAATGTTCTCTCGAAGCTTCGGTAGTCGTCGGCGTATAGCATAGAGTCGGGATTAAGCACTCCGACTAAGGTAACCTTAGGGAAGTTCAACCCTTTAGCTACCATCTGGGTTCCGATCAGAATATCGTAATCACCCTGAGCGAAAGCGTTTAAATAGCGTTCGTGGGAGGATTTACGCATTGTGGAGTCGGTGTCGAGCCTTAGAACTCGCGCGCCGGGCAAAAGCTCGCTTAACTGCTGTTCGATTTTCTGAGTACCGGCTCCGCCGAAACGCAGAGTTTTATTGTGACAAGTCGGACATTCGCTCGAATAATTCATTGAATATCCGCAGTAATGGCACATCAGCTTGCTGTTTGCGCTGTGATAAGTCAGCGATATGGAACAATTCGGACAGGTCACGGTTTCCCGGCAATTAGAGCATACCGCGAAGGTGTTATGACCTCTGCGGTTTAGAAGCAAAATACTCTGGTTACCTTTTTCAAGATTTTCCTCAAGGCAGGCTAGTAAATCTTTCGAGAATAAAGTTGTATTGCCCTCTGCAATTTCCTCATTCATATCGACTATTCTCACCTCGGGGAGTATCGCCTTTCCGTAACGCCGGGTGAGCTTATTAAAGGAATACCTTCCCTTTACGGCGTTGTAGTAGGTTTCTATATCGGGAGTCGCGGAGGATAGTACAAGCAGGGCGTTGTTTTCAGCCGCCCTGAACTTCGCGACCTCTCGCGCCTGATAACGTGGATTAGCTTCGGATTTATAGGTATGCTCCTGTTCCTCGTCCATAATTATAAGCCCGAGGTTTTTAAACGGAGCGAACGAAGCGCTTCTGGTTCCTATCGCGATTTTGGCTTTACCCTTTAGCACGCGCTTGTATTCGTCGAGCCTTTCGCCCAAGGAGAGCGCGCTGTGGAACACGGCTAAGTCATCGCCGAACTTAGTCTTAAAAATATTAATAAACTGAGGCGTCAGGGAGATTTCGGGCACCATAACGATTACGCCCTTATCGTCCTCGAGCGCCTTTTCTATAAGCTTTAAAAATACAGAGGTTTTTCCCGAACCCGTTACCCCGAAAAGCAGGCTGACGTGAGCCTTTTCGTCGTTATAATCTTTAAGCAGATTATTATACGCCGAGGTCTGTTGTTCGGTTAAAATTATCTCTTTATTTTCTTTTTGAGAATTATAATTCTCGTTCCTGAAAACCTCCTCCTCGTAATAATACGCGAGGTTTTTCTTAACAAGATTATCAACTACCGAAGCCGTAACGCCTGTAAAATAACAGATTTCTTTTACCGAAGCTGTGCCGACGGTTTGCAGAGTTTCTAAAACCCTGCTCTGCTTTTCGCTGAGCTTAACGCCGGTTAGGTCAGCCTCGTCATTTACCGCGACCATCTTCAATAAAGCGTCGCCGACCTTACGGAAAGCTTCGTCGGTTTTACGGAGATAACCTTTCGATACAAGCTCGTCGAAAACCTCGGGCTTTAACCCTAAAGTTTCCGAAAGGACTTCGCTTTTAACGGGCTTTTTCTTCGACAAAAGGAAGTTGTAAACCTGTTGCTCATCCAAGGCGAGCGCTTCGGTATCTACACCCTTTACCGCAGTATAGAGCGTGGAGATGTTGTAATTAATACCGGCGGGGAGCATAGTTTTTATCGCGTCGTAATAGGTACAAAAGTACCTGTCCTTCATAAACTCGGCGAGCTTTACCATTTCCTCGGTAAGCACAGGCTCTTTATCGAGAACGGATATAACGGATTTCAGCTTATCGGCGCTGCCTTTTTTTATATCCATTACCATCGCCTGTCGCTTGCGGTTTCCGCTGCCGAAAGGTACCATTACACGCTTGCCGATTTTGATATCGGATATGAGTTCTTCGCTTACGCTGTAGTCAAAAATTTTATCGAACGAGTAAGTTGTATTCTCTACCGCTACAGAAGCGATATAATCAGTCATCGTCTTCGGGCTGGAGAATATTTACCTTGTGGTCTTTAATCTCGTCGATCGCGAGAAGCACGGACTTTTCGTCGGTGATAACTTCCTGATCCTCAAAATCCTTGGTAATCTGGCGGGCTCTCTTAGCTACGCCGATAACGAGCGCGTAACGGCTTGCCTTACCTTCGAATAATTCGTCAACATTTACTTTTTTCATTGTATTTACTCCTTAGTTAGTTTTTTCTTTATTTAGAATAGATAATACTTCGTCTGCCGCGCGCTCAACATTATCGTTTAAAACGGAATACTTATAATGCTTTTTAAATTCCATTTCTTCCTTAGCGCGAGCCATACGTTTCTTTATAGTTTCCTCGTCCTCGGAACCCCTGCCGCGTAAACGGTTCTCGAGCTCCTCCATAGACGGCGGAGTTATAAATATACTTATACAGTCGGGACGTTTCTTCATTACCTGCATTCCGCCGTCGACCTCAATCTCAAGAAATACGTCGTATCCCTTAGCTAAAAGTTCATCGACAGGCTTTTCGGGAGTGCCGTAGTAGTTATCGCAGAAAGTAGCGTACTCTAAAAATCCGTCCTCGTTTATGAGTTCTTTGAATCGGTCGGTCGTTACGAAATAATAGGTAACGCCTTCGGTATCCTCATCCCTCGGGGCTCTGGTAGTACAGGAAACGGAGAGCTTGATATTATCGTTTTTGCGAAGAAGCTCCTTCATTATAGTTCCCTTACCTACACCGGAGCAACCTGTATATACAACCAGTTTTCCTTTTTCCATTTAGTCATCCTCGCTTCTGTTGCCGATAGCTTCGGGAGATAGAGCCGACAGTACAACATGGTCGCTGTCGGTAACGATTACCGCCTTACACTTTCTTCCGCACGTAGCGTCTACGGCGATTCCCTTAGCTTTAGCTTCCTGAACAATTCTTTTTACGGGAGCTGAGTCGGGCGAAACCACCGCGACTATCTTCGACGCGGAAACCATATTTCCGTAACCAATATTAATTAGCTTCATACTTCCCCCGTTACTCGATGTTTTGAATCTGTTCTCTGATTTTTTCGATTTCGTTTTTAATCTTGACTACCTGCTGAGCAAGCTCGGCGTCCTTGACCTTGGATCCGATTGTATTAGCCTCTCGGTTCATTTCCTGAATAAGAAAATCTATACTTCTTCCGACGGGCTTATCCTCGTTTAAGTAGGTGTTAAGCTGTTCGAAGTGGCTTCTTAAACGGACGGTTTCCTCGTCTACGGCAACCTTGTCGGCGTAAATCGCGACCTCGGTAATAACCCTCTGCTCGTCATAATCCTTATTTTGCAGAATCTCCTCGATTTTATCCTTTAGACGCGACTGGTATTCCTTAACTGTCTCAGGAGAACGCTTTTCTATTTTAGATACGATATCCATAATAGTTTCGGCTCTGCCGAGTACATCGGCCTTAAGGCGTTCGCCCTCGCTCTTACGCATAGCTAAGAAATCCTCAAGCGCGCTGTCGACAGCTTCTTTAACGTCGTTCCATACTACATCCTCATCCTCGCTCGCCTTATTAACGGTGAGTACATCGGGGTAACGCGCTACATCAACGGTAGTGACGGTATTGAGGATATTATAAGTATCGCCGAGTTCCTTTAAAGCGTTTATATATCCCGAAGCGAGATTATGGTTAATCTGAACCTCGGCGGGAGTATCCTCGGGTTCGGTAATAGATACGAACATATCAACCTTACCTCTCGATACTTTAGAAGATATATATGATTTCAGTTTTTCTTCCAGAAAGCTGTAGCCTCTGGTAAGACGGCAGGAGAACTCAAAATAGCGGTGGTTAACGCTTTTTATCTCGAGGGTGATACTTCTGCCGTTAATCTGACCTTCGAATCTTCCGAAGCCTGTCATAGAATGAATCATAACAACATCCTTTCTCACATTTTTACAGTCTATATTCTAACACTAAACGTATAAAAAAACAATGTTTTTGTAACTATTTTGTAACCTTTTAGGCGTGATATTTTAAAACTTGATTTTCACGGTATTATCGTTTATAATAGTATGTGATTTTATAGGTAAAGGAATGATTTTATGTCAGGACATAATAAATGGAGTACTATTAAACAGAAAAAAGGAAAGAATGACGCGGCGAGAGCTAAGATATTTACTAAAATCGGTCGTGAGCTTATCGTAGCTGTTAAGGAAGGCGGAAGCGCCGACCCGAGCCTTAACGCTAAACTCCGCGACGTTATAGCTAAAGCTAAGGCTAACAACGTGCCTAACGATAACATAGACCGTATTATTAAGAAAGCCGCCGGCGACAGCGACTCCGCTAACTACGAATCGGTTACATACGAGGGATACGGCCCGAACGGTATCGCCGTAATCGTAGAGGCGCTTACCGATAACAGAAACAGAACCGCGGGAGAAGTTAGACATTACTTCGATAAATTCGGCGGAAATATGGGTACACAGGGATGCGTTACCTTTATGTTTGAGAAAAAGGGCGTTTTAGTTATCGAGAGAGAGGAACTCGAGGCCGACGAGGATAAGGTTATGGAGGACGCTTTAGAGGCGGGCGCTTCGGACTTTGAGGCTGACGAGGATATATTTACAATCTATACAGAGCCTTCGGACTTCGGAGCGGTAAGAGATGACCTTTCTAACTTAGGCTACAACTTCGCTTCGGCTGAGGTTGAGATGGTTCCCAACAACTACACTAAGCTGGACGACGAGGAGTCGAAAGTAAATATGCAGAAAATGCTCGATATGTTCGAGGATAACGACGATATCCAAAACGTATGGCATAACTGGGAAATGGATTAACGAACTAAGCCGCGTTTATCGCGGCTTTTCTTTTACATATTTAAGGGTTAGATTAGATGAGGATATTTAAAGCTTATATTGCCGTAACGCTTATTTTTATAACCGTTCTTATTTCGACGGTATTTTCGGTACATGCGGATTCTGAGGGCGGCGTTATTTTTAACGACGGAAAGTATCTTTTTGTATTAAAGCACTCCTCAAATACGCTTAAGGCTTATGAACTTCTTCCTGATACAAACGGCTATACTTATAACTTCAGCGGTAATATAACGGCGTGCTGCGTGTATAAAGACACAGTATACACACTTACGACAGGCGGCACTTACGATAATAATCCTATATTATATAAGTCGAAGAACGGCAAGTCCGCTTCCTTAACGTTAAAGAAAGCGGCGGTAAAAAATCCGACGTTTATTTCGGTAGATAAGAACGGTAATATCTTTGTAATGAACTCAAATAACAAGATTCAGGTTTTTAACAGCTCCGGTAAAAAGATAAAGACTTTCAGCGAAAAAGTCAACAGGATTATACCTTTTAACAGCTACTCTCTAGCGTTTTCGGGTAAGAGCGTTTACAGGGTAACCTCATCTTCCCAATCGCTTATGGCGAGCGGTTTTGAGACTTCCTATTTCTACAAGGTATCGGATAAATACATCGGCGACTATAACGGCAATATATACGAGGTTACAGATACGGTTAAAAAGATTATCTCCACAAACAAAAGCGGAGCGTATAAAGCCTGTGAAGCCGGAAACTATATCGTATATTATAGTAACGGGGAATTTTATATATATAACAAAAACGGCTCGTTAGCAGGCACACGGTCTTACAACGGTTCGGTTTACGCGGTAAGTTCCTACGGTTCCAAAGCGGTCGTTATAGATAAGTCGCTCGGATATAAACTATTATCTCAATCGGACTTTTTCGATAAAACGGAGAATAAAAACACCTCGAAAGGAATAAATCTGAATAGTTTCAAACATAACAAAAAGTATATTTACGTAAAACAAGGAACCACGATCGCGGATTTTAAAAGCAGGATAAAATACGAGGGTTACGAAATAAGCTTTAAGAACAGAAGAAGCGGAAAGCTTTATACAAACACTAAAGTAAGTTTTACGAAGGGCAACGCTAAGGCGGATTATACGTTCATAGTATGGGGCGATGTTACAGGCGAAGGCAACGTAAACTCGAGGGACGAAGGCTTATTGTTTAAGCATTTACTAGGTCAACAAAAGCTAAAAGGCGTTTTTAAAATGGCGGCGAATATCAACCGCGATAAGAAAATCAGTAACGCCGACTTGGTATTACTGAGCAGAATTTACAGATAAAAAAGAGGCAGTTTAAAACTGCCTCTTTGTTTATTTTCTATTTATACACGATTATACACCTAAGATTTTCTCAACCGCGCAGGCGAGTTCGTCGATAATATCGGAAGCGTTAGCTTTATCGGTTCCTACCGCTGTAAGATAAATCTTAATCTTCGGCTCGGTACCGCTGGGACGAACGATTACCATATGTTCCCCGTCGAGATTGTACTGGAGTACATTAGACTTAGGAAGGTCGATAGTTTTTTCTTCGCCGGTGAGAATATCTTTCTCTACGCTAAGTTTATAGTCGGCTGTTTTTACAACCTTTTTATCGGAAATTTCAGCGGGAGCGTTATCGCGGAGATTGCTCATAATATCAGCCATCTTCTGCATACCCTCGGCTCCGTCGAACTCGAACGATAAGGTCTTATTCATATAATAACCGAACTCCTCGTAAAGTCCGTCGATAACCTGAGCTAAGGTTTTACCCTGTTTCTTATACGCAGCCGCCATTTCGCAGATAAGCATAGAAGCTACTACAGCGTCCTTATCTCTTACATATGTTCCGGAAAGATAGCCGTAGCTCTCCTCGAAACCGAAAATATATCTGTCCTCTTCGTTATTCTTTTCAAGTCCTAAGATAACCTCGCCGATATACTTAAAGCCTGTGAGTACGTTTTTAAGCTCAGCGCCGTACTTTTCACAAAGCTTTTCTACGAGCTTTGAGGTAACGATAGTTTTAACAACAACAGGTTTTTCGGGAAGTGTGCCGTTAGCCTTGCGGTTAGAGAGGATATAATCGGTGAGCATAATACCGTCCTCGTTACCGGTAATAAGGCGGTAACTTCCGTCGTGGTCCTTAACCGCGATACCAACACGGTCGGAGTCGGGGTCGGTAGCTAAAAGAAGGTCGGGTTTAACTTCTTCGCAAAGCTCTAAGCCCTTCTGTAAAGCCTCTTTGTACTCGGGGTTAGGATAAGGACAGGTAGTAAAGTTTCCATCGGGAAGCTCCTGCTCCTTAACGATAGTTACGTCCTTAACTCCGATTTCCTTAAGAATACGGCGTACAAGCTTATTACCGCAGCCGTTAAGAGGTGTATAAACAACCTTAATATCGGCACCCTCGCATACGCCGGGGTTAACCTGCTGTTTCTTAACTTCTTCAATATAACTTGTATAAACTTCATCGCCTACATACTCAACAAGTCCCTTATCCAAAGCCTCGTTTAAGTCCATAGTCTTAACATCCTCGAACATATCGAGCTTGCTGATTTCTTCATATACGGCGTCAGCCGCTACATCGGTCATCTGACAGCCGTCCTCGCCGTATGCTTTATAGCCGTTATACTTAGCGGGGTTGTGGCTGGCTGTAACCATAATACCAGCCTGACATTTAAAATATCTAACGAGATAAGAAAGCACAGGTGTGGGCTGGAGTTCGGATGTAATATAAACCTTAATACCGTTAGCCGCTAAAACCTTAGCCGCTTCGTTCATAAACAGATCGGCTTTGATTCGGCTGTCGTGAGAAATAGCGACAGCGCCCTTGCCGTACTTATTTAGAACGTAATTAGCGAGTCCCTGGGTAGCCTGGCGCACTACGTAGATATTCATTCTGTTAGTACCGGCGCCGATTACTCCGCGAAGTCCCGCTGTACCGAACTCAAGACTTCTGTAAAATCTTTCGTAAATCTCTTTTTCGTCATCTTTAATACTTTTTAGCTCTGTGATTAAATCTTTGTCCTCTACAGCTTTTTCAAGCCATAAATTATAATTGTCCATAAAATCCATAAAATCGCCATAGCCTTTCCGCCCGCAAATAATTATTAAGCACCTTACCGCTCTTGCCGCGGGCATATAAGAACGTATACAGGTACATAAAATATCGATTATAATATATCACAATTGAGTATTTTTTTCAATTACTTTTTTAATATAATTTAAATAAATTTACAAAATATTGTTATTTTTACAATTTAGACAAAAATCTTGATTTTTAATATAAAATATAGTATCATAAATAAGATATTTTAAAGGAGGTATCATTATGGAAGATTTTGAAAAGCTCGAAAACAGCGAAATTGACGCTGAAAAAACCGAGCCTGAGAATACCGAGGTCGAAGCTGTAGAAACCGAAACAGCTGAAGAACCGGTAGTTAACGAAGAAGCCGCTTCAGATAATATATCTGATAATACAGAAAGTGTTGAAAGCGTTGTTGACGAGGTAAGCGAACCCGATGGCGAGGCAGCTCCGGCAGTTACGGATTTAATGCCTAAGAAAAAAAGCGTTATTCAGAAACCGCTTATTATCGCGGCTTGTATTCTTGTAATAGCTTTAATCGTAGCGGGAGTTTATTACTTCTTCTTTAACAACAGCATTGAAGGAACATGGGCTTTATCTGAAAAGACCGCTACTACCGTAGATACTAAATCCACAGCTACAGAGCAGAAAGAAATTACAAGATATTTCACCTTTAACAAGGACGGAGTATTAACAATTTCTTTCGGTACTGTTCAGATTAACGGCGAGTGGAAATATTCAACAGACGACTCCTCTACCCCCGACGAAG
>JAHKZS010000210.1 GCA_020626545.1 bacterium | reverse complement strand
TAATCGGCGCGGGATTTTTAATTCTCGGAATTGTATTAATTATCTTAGACTTTATCTTTTATCTGTAAAATTCCAAAATTTTCCTGAATAAAAAGCCTCTTTCGGTCAACAATAATGTTGCGAAGGAGGCTTTATTTATGATTGACAAAATAGCGTTAGTCTTATCGATAATCGGCGGACTTAACTGGGGTTTAGTCGGCATTTTCCAGTTCGACCTTGTGGCGTTTATCGGCGGAGGACAGACAGGAATTATCAGCCGTATAATCTATATCCTCGTAGGTCTCGCGGCTATCTGGTGTATCTCGCTTCTTTTCAGAGATAATGAAATTGTCGAGGATACATCTATAAATTCGCACGCGTAAAGCAGGTTATAGGTTACAGGTAACAGGTTATAGCTACTGTAACCTAACACCTGTTACCTATAACCTAAAAAATGGTTGGCATAAGCCAACCATTTTTGTTTGATTATAAAGCTTCAACGATAGCCTTTGTATCTCTAGCGATAACGAGTTCCTCGTTGGTAGCGATAAGCTCAACTCTGATTTTTGAATTATCGGTTGAGAGCTTACCCTCTTTTCCGCGGATACAAGCGTCGTTCGCGGCGTAATCCATCTCTACGCCTAAGCACTTGAGATAGTCGCACACAGCCTGTCTGAGTACGGGCTGGTTCTCGCCGAGGCCCGCGGTAAATACGATACCGTCACAACCGCCTAAAGCTACATAGAACGAGCCGATATACTTAGCAATCTGGTAGTAGAGCATTTCGTGAGTGAGCTTAGCTCTTTTGTTACCCTCTTTTTCAGCCGCGGTAATATCGCGGTCGTCGCTCGAAACTCCCGAAATACCGAGAAGTCCCGACTTCTTGTTGAGGATAGTATCCATCTCGGCGGGAGAAAGATTCTCTTTCTCGGCGATAAAGGTAACTACCGAAGGATCGAGAGATCCCGAACGTGTACCCATCATAAATCCGTCGAGCGGAGTAAGTCCCATTGTAGTATCAATAACCTTACCTCCGTCGATAGCGGTGATAGAAGAACCGTTACCGATATGGCAGGTGATAAGCTTTAAGTCCTTGATATCCTTGCCCATACGTTTTGCCATTTCTTTGCTTACGAAACGGTGAGATGTTCCGTGGAAGCCGTAACGTCGGATAGCGTATTTCTCGTAATACTCATAAGGCACGGCGTACATATAAGCTTTCTCGGGCATTGTGCTGTGGAAAGATGTATCGAATACTACTACCTGAGGTGTATCCGCGCCGAACACTTCCTCGCTGCTCTCGATACCGAGGGCGCTAGCGGGGTTATGTAAGGGAGCTAAAGGCCCTAAGCTCTTGATATCCTCGATAACCTTGGGAGTTACTAAGCAGGACTCGTGGAAGATACTTCCACCCTGTACTACTCGATGGCCTACGGCGGTAACCTCGGATAAATCCTTAATTACGCCGACCTCGGGGTCGAGGAGCATATCCTTAACCTGCATAAACGCTACCTTATGGTCAGGCATAGCGACTTCTTTTTTAATCTCATTTTCAGCGGTCTTATAGCCGATGAACGAACCCTCGTCGCCGATACGCTCGCAGTTGCCCTTAGCGAGCACTTTTTCGTCGGTCATATCGATAAGCTGATACTTGAGCGAGGAGCTTCCCGCGTTAATTACAAGAATTTTCATTAATTTATTCCCCTTTATATTGATTAGTTTTTAAATTCATACTATAATATAATAAACTAAAAGAAAGTATTTTGCAAGTTTTTTTAAAAAAATATTCATATCAAGTAAAGATTTAATCAAAAAGGTGAGTAATGTTAACTAACGCGGTAATATGCGAGTACAATCCGTTCCACAACGGACACAAGTACCAGCTCGATAAAATTAAAGAGATAAGCGCTAACCCGATAACCGCGGTAATGAGCGGAAGCTTTACCCAGCGGGGAGATATCGCTGTAGCCGATAAATTCACCCGCGCTGAAACCGCCGTTAAAAACGGCGCGGATTTGGTGATAGAGCTTCCGACGGTTTACGCTTGTTCATCGGCGCAGAATTTCGCAGCCGCGGGAGTTAGTATCGCGAGGTCGCTCGGCTGCTGCGAAAACCTTTTCTTCTCCACCGAGGAGAGCGAGCCCGAGCTTTTGATAAGAGCCGCTGAATTATTCGAAGATAAAAAATTCAATTCGCTCGTTAAATCAGCTATGGACGACGGAATGTACTATCCGAAAGCGGTCGAGTACGCTTTCAGAGAAACCGCTCCCGAGCTTGCGGAGGTTGTCACCAAGCCGAACAACATACTCGCTCTCGAGTACCTGAAATCGCTCAAAGGCACAGGCATTGAGCCGATTATAATTAAACGAGAGGGCGTATCTCACGACAGCGGTGATATTAAAGACGGATTTTCGAGCGCGTCAAATATCCGAAAGCTTATTCTAAACGGCAGGGATTACGGGGATTTAGTTCCTGAAAACAGCCCGAAGATTAATCACCCCGCGGATATTAAAAACCTCGAAAAAGCTATACTCTACAAATTCAGGACTATGAGCGTAGATGAACTCGAAAATCTCCCGGACGTAAGCGAGGGTTTACAAAACAGAATTTACAGTTCTATTAGGAATTATAATTCTTTAGAAGAAATTATTTGCAATATAAAAACCAAGCGTTACACTCACGCTCGGCTCAGGAGAATTATAATAAGCGCGCTGCTTAACATAACCAAGGACGATTTAAAAGAGCCTGTTCCCTATTTAAGAGTTTTAGCGTTTAACGAAAGAGGCGCTGAACTTCTCGGTGGAATAAAAAAATCGGGAACGCTCCCGATTATTACAAACGTCGCCGACGGTTACAAAAAGCTCGGCGATAAGGCAAAAAGGATATTCGATATTGACCTCAGGGCGAGCGACATTTACTCGCTCGCGACCGATAAAATAAAAAAATGCGGAGAAGATTTTACGAATCCGATAAGTTTAGTAAAGGACTAAATTATGAAACAAGAACCAGGATACAAAAAACGGCCGATTTTCAGAATGTTAAAAATACTCAGACGCACGGGTATGCTAAAGGTGCTGTCGATTTACATAGCGGTTATCTGTATCGGAGCTGTGCTTGTTATGATATTTGAGCCGAAGGTTAATAATTTCGGCGACGGGCTTTGGTACTGTTTCGTATCGTCAACTACGATAGGCTTCGGCGATTTTTACGCGGTAAGCACGCTCGGCAGGATAGTCACGGTAGCTGTCGCGGTTTCGGGAATAATCACGGTGGCGGTTATCCCGGGCGTTATAGTGAGCTATTACACCGAGTATCTGCACCTTAAAGAAGACGAAACGATTTCGACCTTCCTAGAAAAGCTCGAAAACCTACCGAATCTGTCTCATAATGAGTTAAAGGATTTAGCTCAAAAAATTAAAAAAATCAACAAGAAAAAGTAAAGTTAACAGTTAGTTTTCTGATTGCTAATAATAACGCCGATGTGATTTCTCACAACGGCGTTGTTTTATTAATTGCGAATCGCGCGTTATTAAACCGGATAAACCTTATTATCTTTGTCGCCTAAGTCGGAATTTATACCCGCCTTAGTTTCACGGCGTTTTTCGAAGAATTTAGTCGCAACCTCGGGGAACTGAGCGTAGGAGAGTACGTCCTCGTCCTGCTCGATATACTGAGGAATTTCCGCTCTGAGCTTATCGAGCTCGGGCTCGAGTAAGTCGGCGGGACGGCAGGTAATCGGTTCTTCATCGCCGATAATCTGCTTTCTGAACTCTGGGTCGATAGGCATCGGAGTAGTACCGTACTTGCCCTCGATAATGCCCTTGAACTCCTTAGTTACCATCTTGTAACGCTCGCCCGCGATTACGTTAAACACAGCCTGAGTGCCGACAATCTGGGAGGTTGGAGTTACGAGCGGAGGATAACCCGCGTCCTTACGAACTCGGGGAACTTCGGCGAGACATTCGTCGAGCTGATCCTCTTTACCCGCCTGTTTGAGCTGGGAGATAAGGTTCGAGAGCATTCCGCCGGGAACCTGATATAAGAGAGCCTTTGTATCGGCTGTTAAAATCTTTGTATCGAGAAGTCCGGAGTCGATATACTTCTTGCGTAAATCCATAAAGTAGGAACGGATTTCCGTAAACGCCTCGAGGTCTAAGCCTGTATCGTATTCAGTACCCTGTAAAGCGGCTACCATCGACTCTGTCGGAGAATGAGATGTGCCCTGAGAGAGCGGAGAAATTGCGGTGTCGATAATATCGGCGCCGGCTTCTACCCCCTTTAACAGACACATTGAGCCGAGCCCCGAGGTATAGTGAGTATGCAGAGCGATAGGTAAGTCTACCTCGGACTTAATCGCCTTAACTAAATCGTAGGTCTTATACGGAGTTAAGAGAGCCGCCATATCCTTAATACAGATAGAATCAGCTCCCGCGTCGGCGATACGCTTAGCGTAGTCGACATAATATTCCTCGGTAAATACGGGACCTGTGGTATAACTTATAGCTACCTGAGCGTGAGCGCCTTCCTTTTTAGCGGCTGTGATAGCGCTCTTGAGGTTTTTAATATCGTTAAGCGCGTCAAAAATACGGATAATATCAATACCGTTAGCGCAGCTTTTCTGTACGAAATACTCGAGTACATCGTCGGCGTAATGACGGTAGCCGAGCATATTCTGACCTCTGAAAAGCATCTGGAGCTTAGTATTCGGGCAGTTCTTGCGGATAGTGCGAAGTCTTTCCCAAGGGTCTTCGTTTAAGAATCTGAGACAGCTGTCGAAAGTCGCTCCGCCCCAGCACTCTAAAGAATGGTAGCCGATTTTATCGAGCAGAGGAAGTACGGGGAGCATTTCCTCGGTTTTCATTCTTGTAGCGATTAAGGACTGGTGAGCGTCTCGAAGCGCTGTTTCCGTAACTAAAATCTTTTTACTCATAGTTTAACTAC
>JAHKZS010000209.1 GCA_020626545.1 bacterium | reverse complement strand
GGTCTGAATTTTCCTGTTAATTTATTCCCGGTAATCTTACCGTAAAAATACTGCGACATAAACGCCGAGTGTTTTCCGTGATCATCCTCTAAAAACAGAACGACTTTATTATCGGAAACATCTCCGGAAATTCTGCCTCCGCTTTTTAAATACTTTTTATTTAAATCTGATTTTAATTTAGATATTAAATCATTATTTATTGTAAATTCCATTATTACTCCTTATTTTACCTTGTGAAGCTTACAACTTAACGTGTATAAAACGTTATAAACTACAACAGACACCGCCGCCAGAATAACAGTCAACGTTAACGCGAAAGAATTAAGCGGATAAATACTGAAAAAGTCAGTAAAGAATACTAAAGATATTATTAATCCCGCTATAATAAAAGCGATAAGCGCCGCTCTTAACGCGTTAATCGGGATAGACAACCTTATAACCATCATAACTCCGACGAGCGAAGTTAATATAACCGACATTGTTGAAAATTCGTGATAGCTGTAATGATTACTAAAAAATACTAAAGTAAAAATATTCATTACGACTATAAATGACCCCGGCCAAGCCCTAATAATTACGTTTTTAATAAACTTTCCTTGAATACGGTTGTGATTGGGTTGGAGCGCTAATACAAACGAAGGTATACCAATAGTAAACGCGCTGATCAAAGACATCTGCAACGGCTCAAACGGATAATTAATATTTATGAATACAAAAGCAAGCGCTAGTACAATTGAGTACAAAGTTTTAACTATAAAAAGCGAAGCGCTTCGCTGTATATTGTTTATAGAACGTCTGCCCTCGGCTACAACCTTAGGCATAGACGCGAAGTCGTCGTCAGCTAATACGAGCTGAGAAATATTCTTAGCCGCGTCAGATCCCGACGCAATCGCGACGCTGCAATCCGCCTCTTTTAAAGCGAGTACATCATTTACTCCGTCACCTGTCATAGCGACTGTATGACCGTTACTTTTAAGCGCTTCCACAAACTTTTTCTTTTGCTGGGGAGTTACACGTCCGAAAACAACGTTTTCCTCAACAGCTGTTTTAATATCCTCGTCTTTTAAAGTTGATACATCGATGGATTTATCAGCGTCAGGTATTCCGACAGACTCCGCAATTCTTCTTACTGTTTTATCGTTATCTCCCGATATTACTTTAAGTTTAACTCCTTGTTTGTTAAAATATCCAATCGTTTTATCCGCGTTATCCCTAATTTTATCCTTAATTAAAACAAGCGCTATCGGTCTAATATCTTCAGGTAATGTTTCGTTATCCTTAAAGCTGTTTTCGCTAACACCGATAGAGATAACTCTTAAAGTATCGTCTATGGATTTAATCTTATCGAATAATTCTTTATAGGAATTATCATAAATACATTCAGCCGCTCCCATTACGTATGAATAACCGTCAGCTAACTGAGCGCCCGACCATTTCTTCTCCGAAGAAAAAGGAACGGCTTTTTTTGTTTCTATATATTCACAATTCAGATATTTGTCAATAGCTTCAATCGTGGTATTTTTATCAATTGACGAAAAAGCAATTGATTTTAAGGCGGTATTTACCGCTTTACTATCGCCGTCAAGATATTCAATATCTACTACTTCCAGCTCACCTGTGGTTATTGTGCCTGTCTTATCGAGGCACAGAACATCTACCCTAGCGAGTGTTTCAATACTGAAAAGCTGCTGTACAAGTACATT
>JAHKZS010000208.1 GCA_020626545.1 bacterium | reverse complement strand
TCTTATTTGTCAAGTCTTTTTTGAAAAAAATTTTTAAAACATCGTATAAAAACTAGGCACCCACTTTTTTGTGAGTGTCTTGTTTCTTATCTTAATGATATTGTCCCATTGGGTCGTTTTTTGTTTTGCAAGAATAGGGATTCGAAAGGACGTAAAGAAAACAGTCCAGTGGACTGTTTTTAGTCCGTAGCGTTTATGATAGTTTTAGCTATGATACAAGCCGTAAGGTTCGAGATGTAATTCTCTATCAGTATAAACTTACTATTCCTCAGCCAAAACAAAACGACCCATCGGGTCGTTTTTTGTTTTGCAAGAATAGGGATTCGAACCTATTATACTCACCGCATTTAACGCAATTACTGCAACCGGTACATATCGGCTTCATACCGCAGGTTTGGCATTTTTCTTTAAAATAGGGAGTGTATCTATCCTCGTCGCGAATCGGATAACCAA
Organism: bacterium; assembly: GCA_020626545.1. Lineage (GTDB taxonomy): Bacteria > Bacillota > Clostridia > Oscillospirales > Acutalibacteraceae > Ruminococcoides. Next base: position 6,858 of record JAHKZS010000208.1, on the reverse strand, counting down.
AGCTGTCGTAAAGCTTAAACTCAATTTCTTTCCCGCTAAAGCTCATATTCGATTTATACGCCTGATTGCTTTGAAGCTCGTTTGATTCAATTTGATAAAGCCTGCCGTCTTTTAGAAATCTTCTGCCCGTACCGCAAAATACGAATTTTACGTTATTATCTACACATTCATGCCTGAGCTTTTTAACCCAATTGAAGTCGCAAACTCTCGCTCCGCCGTAGTTTTCACCGTCGCAGAGCACCTGCTCAATCTGTCCTGTTTTAAGGTATTTGTTAAGGCTTACTTCGCCAATAAACGGCGCGCACATTACACCCTTGTGTTTAAACGGAAGATTTAACAAAATAGGTATTCTTTCGTCGGCTCGCTTCTGATTTTCCGCGCTTACGTTAAAGAAGATATTATCCCAGCCGTTACCCCAGTTATACGGCAGACATTTTTCTACTCTCTCGGGACGTTTGGTAAGCAGGAAGAAAACTACGTCGCTTCTCGCTCTCATAATCTCCCAGGCTTCGTCACGCCATTTGTCCGCTTCTTCCAGGAAGAAATCCGATGTCATACAAACTCTTATCATCTCTCCGCTTTTTATCTTGTAATTACCCTGCCTGTCCTTTTGAAGCGGATAGTTAAATCCCGATTTGGTGCGGTAAATCTCCGAACCGTCCTTACCGCGCATACTGTCGAGAAAGTACATATAACAGTTTTTACAGCCCTCGCTGCATTTTATACATCCGTGCCACGGATTCCATATGTCGTGCATTTACCTCACCTCCGCGTCTATTATACCATATAAATACTTAAAAGTCTATAAAAATATGAACTTTTGTTCTATTTTTATTGCTTTATAGAATTAATTTGTCACAACTTTGTAAGTTGTGACTTTTATTTTTATATGATATAATTTTTACTGTACATTTTTTAGAAAAAGGTAAGATTATGGATATTAAAGAAAACTTTAAACATATGAACAATATGCAGCAAAAAGCTGTATTCTGCACCGAAGGGCCGCTCCTTATATTAGCGGGAGCGGGTTCGGGTAAAACTACCGTGCTTGTAAACCGTATAGCGTATATTTTGCAAAGCGGACTTTGTATGCCGTGGCAGATTTTAGCCATTACTTTTACGAATAAAGCCGCGGGCGAGTTAAAGGAACGTATTATGAACGTTGTTCCCGAGGGCGGCGACGATATATGGGCGGCGACCTTCCATTCGACCTGCGCCCGTATTTTACGCCGTTACGGCGATAGAATCGGCTACTCGAGCCACTTTACCGTATACGATACCGCCGACCAAAAAAGCCTTATCAAAAAGGTTATGAAGGAGCTCAACTATGACGAAAAGCGTCTGCCCGTAAAGAGCGTTATCGCCGAGATTTCTAAGGCTAAGGATAAAATGCAGACTCCCGAAGAAATGCTCAAGAATGTTGACAGCGATTTTAGAAAGGAACAGATTGCCAAGGTCTATCAGCTTTACCAGTCCGAGCTAAAAAACAGCGACGCTATGGATTTTGACGATATGCTGTGCAATACCGTTAAGCTGTTCGAGGAAAATCCCGATATTTTAGAGTACTATCAGAATCAGTTTAAGTACATAATGGTAGACGAGTACCAGGATACCAACAAGGTTCAGTATAAATTCGTAGCTATGCTCGCTGATAAGAGCAAGAATATCTGCGTTGTCGGCGACGACGACCAGAGTATCTATAAATTCCGCGGAGCGACTATCGAAAATATACTTTCGTTCGAGAGTAAGTTCAAAAACGCTAAGGTTATCCGCTTAGAGCAGAACTACCGAAGCACAAAAACTATCCTAAACGCCGCTAATAAGGTTATCGAAAACAATACCGCGCGTAAGGGTAAAACACTTTGGACTGAGAACCAAAACGGAGAGAAAATCCACGTCCATACGGCTCTGTCCGAGAGAGAAGAAGCCGCCTATATAGCCCAGCAGATTATCGACGGAGTGGCTTCGGGAAGAAAGTTTTCCGATTACGCTGTGCTCTATCGTATGAACGCTCAGTCAAACTCGATAGAGAGCGCCTTTGCCCGAAGCGGAATACCTCACCGTATTATCGGCGGACACCGATTCTACGACCGCGAGGAAATCAAGGATATGACCGCTTATCTCAGGGTTATTGATAATCCTAACGACAATATCCGCCTTAACAGAATCGTAAACGTGCCTAAGCGCGGTATCGGTAAAACCACAATGGACAGGGCAGGGGAGCTGGCTGTCTTAAATAACCTCAGCGTGTTCGACGTTATCTCTAACGCCGAGAACTACCCCGAACTAAGCCGCGCGGTTAATAAATTCAAGGATTTTGTCGCTATGATAAACGGGCTCAGAGAAGCTGAGTCGAGCGGCGATTATTCTTTAGCGGAATTATACGAGCTTATTTTAGAGCATACCGATTATAAAAATTATCTCAAAACCGAGAAAGAAAACGCCGATGTTCGTATAGAGAATATCGAGGAGTTAAAGTCGAATATTATTAAATTCGAGGAGGAGTACGGCGACGAGGCATCATTGTCGGCATTTTTAGAGGACATCTCGCTCCAGACCGATATCGACAACTACGACGCTGACGCCGACACAACGGTTATGATGACCTTACACAGCGCTAAAGGACTTGAGTTCCCTGTAGTGTTTATCGCGGGTATGGAAGAAGGCGTTTTCCCCGGAGTAGCGATTTACTCAAACCCCGACGAGCTCAACGAGGAACGCAGGCTCGCTTATGTCGGAATTACCAGGGCTAAAGAGGAGCTTTATCTCACAAAAACCAAGAGCAGAATGTTGTTCGGCTCTACTACCCATAATGCTCCCTCGAGATTCGTGGGCGAAATCCCCGACGAATATATCACAACCTCGGGCGAGAGGGGATTCGGTACAGTTACTCCGTCGTCATTCGGTTCGGGTAAAACCTCTATACCGTCTAAATCCCCTTACGAGTTTAACCCGAAATTATCTCCCGCGTTCAAGAAGCCGATTACTAAATCGAGCGTAACCTATAACGTCGGCGATAATGTGCTCCATAAGGTTTTCGGTAAGGGAATGATTGTTAAAGCCGAGAAAATGGGCAACGATACAATGCTCGAGATTGTATTCGAAACCAAAGGTACAAAAACTTTAATGGCTAATTTCTCAAAAATGGAAAAGATATAATTAACGGAGCTTTCTTTAGGGAAAGCTCTTATTGATATTGCACAAAAACCGACTTCAATTTTTGTTGAAAAAACACTGCGTCGGTAATAGTGACAAAGTTTAATAAATATTATATAATATACTTAATACTATGGCTTAAAAGCCGAAAGGGGTTTTAAATTATGGGACTTATTAAAGCAGGCTTAGGCGCTTTAGGCGGCACATTGGCTGATCAGTGGAAGGAGTACTTTTACTGCGACAGCCTCGCTAAAGACGTACTGGTCGTAAAAGGACAGAAACGTACTTCAGGCCGTTCGTCCAATACAAAAGGAAATGATAACATCATCTCTAACGGTTCGGTAATCGCGGTTGCCGACGGTCAGTGTATGATTATTGTTGAACAGGGAAAAATCGTAGAGGTCTGCGCCGAGCCCGGCGAGTTCACTTACGATACTTCCACCGAGCCGAGTATCTTTACAGGAAGTCTCGGCGACAGTATCAAGAAAACCTTCCAGACTATCGGTAAGCGTTTTACTTTCGGCGGCGATACAGCAAAAGACCAGAGAGTTTATTACTTTAACACAAAGGAGCTTATCGACAATAAATTTGGAACCCAGAATCCGATTATGTTCCGTGTAGTAGACAGAAATATCGGACTTGACGTAGATGTTTCTATCCGTTGCAGCGGTGTGTATTCATATAAAATTACCGACCCGCTTCTTTTCTATACCAACGTTTGCGGTAATGTCGAGGGAGCTTATAAGAGAGATGAACTCGACCCTCAGCTTAAAACCGAGTTTATAAGCGCGCTTCAGCCCGCTTTCGGTAAACTCAGCGATATGGAAATGCGTCCTAATCAGATTGTTTCTCACGTAGGAGATTTAGAAGTAGCTATGAACGAGGCTCTTACTAAAAAGTGGTCTGAGCTTCGCGGATTGAGCGTTGTATCAATCGCTCTTAACCCGATTAATCTCCCCGAGGAAGACGCCGAGATGATCAAACAGGCTCAGCGTACAGGTATGATGCGCGATCCGTCTATGGCGGGAGCTACTTTAGTAGGCGCTCAGGCTGACGCTATGAAGGCGGCTGCGGCTAACGAAGGCGGCGCTATGAACGGCTTTATCGGAATGGGTATGGCTATGAACGCCGGCGGCGGAATGAACGCTCAGAATTTTTATAATATGGGACAACAGCAGAACGCTCAGCAACAGCCCGCTCAGCAACAGCCTCAACAGGCTCAAGGCGGTTGGAAATGCTCTAAATGCGGAAGTATGGCTAAGGGCAAATTCTGTCCCGAGTGCGGTTCTCCCAAGCCCGATGAACAGAAGGGATGGACTTGTAAGTGCGGAGCCGTTAACTTGGGTAAGTTCTGTCAGGAATGCGGTTCGCCTAAACCCGCGGGAGCGCCTTTATATAAGTGCGACAAGTGCGGATGGGAACCCGAGGATCCCAAGAATCCTCCTAAGTTCTGTCCCGAGTGCGGAGATCCGTTCGACGATAACGATATAGTATAATAGAAATATAATCAGGTAATGGGTAATAAGTGAATAGTTTATTATCTGTTACCTGAATTTTTTTGAAAGGTAATAAGATGGCAGATATTTTAGAATATAAATGTCCTTGTTGCGGCGGAGCTATTAACTTCGATACTTCCGCCCAAAAGATGAAATGCCCTTACTGCGACAGTGAGTTTGATGTCCAGGCATTTATTAAACAGGACGAAAGATTAAACGAACAGGCTCCCGACGAGTTTAAATGGGACGAAAACGCGGGTCAGGAATGGGAAAGCGGCGAAGAAGAAAAAATGTCCGTGTTTATCTGTAAATCCTGCGCGGGAGAAATTGTCGGCGACGAAAATACCGCCGCCACCGAGTGTCCCTATTGCGGAAATCCCGTAGTTTTAAGCGGACGGCTTTCGGGTACATTAAAGCCCGACTACGTTATTCCGTTTAAGCACGATAAAAACGCCGCTAAAGAACAGCTTAAACAGTACGTCAGCTCTAAAAAGTTCGCGCCGAAGCTTTTTAAATCCGAGAATAAGCTCGAGGAGATTAAGGGACTGTATGTACCTTTCTGGCTGTTTGATTCCGATACAAACGCCGCGGTAAACTACGAGGCTACTACGGTAAGAACCTGGTCTGACTCAAACTACAATTATACTGAAACCTCATTCTTCGACGTATATAGAGAGGGCGAGATGCAGTTCCAAAACATTCCCTGCGACGGTTCCTCAAAAATGCCCGACGACCTTATGGAGTCTATCGAGCCGTTCAATTTCTCCGAAGCGGTAGATTTTCAGACCGCGTATCTCGCGGGTTATCTAGCCGATAAGTACGACGTTACTATGGAGGACAGTATAGACCGCGCGAATAATAGGGTGAAGCACAGCGCCGAGGATGTACTTAGAGGTACTATTACATATCCCTACGCTACGGTGAATACCCGCAACAGCTCGGTAAATATCAAAAACGGTAAGGCGAAATACGCGCTTTATCCCGTATGGATTTTAAATACCGATTATAAGGGTGAAAAATACACCTTCGCTATGAACGGACAGACAGGTAAATTTGTCGGCAATCTTCCTATAGATACTAAAAAGATAGCCGCTCTTTTCGCGGGACTGACAGTAGGTTTAGGCGCTATAGTTTATATCGCCGGAACCCTTTTGGGATTCTTTTAAGGGGGTGTCGGTATGAAAAAAGTTTTATCATTATTATTCGTCGCGCTTATTCTTTCGGCACTGCTTATAACTCCGTTCTATGCCGCCGAAAAAGGCGCTAAAGTAGTTGACGACAACGGCTATTTAACCGCCGAACAGAAGTCAAGTCTTACTACTAAGCTCACTCAGACGGGCGATAAATACGATATGGATATCGTAATTGTCCTTATTCAAAGCTTAAACGGCAAAGACCGCCAGGATTACGCCGACGACTATTACGACTATAACGGCTATAAAAACGACGGTTGTCTGCTTCTCTTAAGTATTGAGGATAGACAATGGCAGATTTCTACCAAGGGCTACGGTATAACTGCGTTTACCGATTACGGTATTGATTATATCGGCTCCGAGTTAAAGGAGGACCTTAGGGACGAGGATTACTACGAAGCCTGCGATAAGTTCGCGGATTTTGCCGATGATTTTATCAAGGAAGCTAAAAACGGCAAGCCCTACGATACTAACCACACCCGCAAAACATTGTTTGATTATGTATTCGGTATCGGTGTTTCGTTCGGTATCGGACTTGTCATCGCGATAATTGTTACTTTAACGATTAAGTCAAAGTATAAGCCCGTACGCTTAAAGGCCGAGGCTAACGATTATCTTAAGAAAGACAGCTTAGTATTAAATAAATCTCACGATAATTTCTTATATACACACGTAACCCGTACAAGACGTAAATCCGACTCGGGCGGAGGAAGCTCAACCCATACATCATCCTCAGGCTCAACCCACGGCGGCGGAGGAGGTGGGTGGTAGCGTTGCGACCGCTGCCTGCGGCAGATAAAGGGAGCAAAAGCGCTGCGCAAAATAAGGAGTATGGCGAGCGCACTCTTAGCGCGAGACAGACGACTATATTTTGGGCTGGAAGCGAAGACCGCTGCCTGCGGCAGATAAAGGGAGCAAAAGCGCTGCGTCTAAGAAAGCTTTGCTTTCTTAAACTCATCGCTCGTTTCTGCGAAGCAGAAAACTGAGCGGAGAATATAGATATTTTATATATG
>JAHKZS010000207.1 GCA_020626545.1 bacterium | reverse complement strand
GTAAGAGTTCCGAGATAAGCGCTAATCTTATTTATAAATGTTTAGAATAAGGATAAATGTTTAGAATAAGGCTAGACATTTATAAATTATTGTTATATAATATCTTGGTAAAATAAAGAAAGAGAGAAATGTATTAACATGTGGGGTGTCGTCTGCACGGGTAATACTTAATTCAACTTAAAGCTTTGACTTTGGTTAATTTGTATTTCGATGCGGACGGTTTTCTGTCCGCATTTTTATTTTTTATTACGCTTTGGAGGTGCTTGGTTATCAGTAAGCATGAAATTCAGATCAACGAGGATATTCGCGACAGCGAATTACGAATTATAAGCGCCGGCGGCGAACAGCTCGGCATTATGTCGGCTGAAAAAGCTCTTGATCTGGCGGCTAAGGAAGACCTTGATCTTGTTAAAATTGCTCCTCAGGCTAAACCGCCTGTGTGCAAAATTATGGATTACGGTAAGTACAAATTTGAGCAGGCTAAAAGGGAAAAGGAAGCCAGAAAGAATCAGAAGATTGTCGATACAAAAGAAGTTAGACTTTCTCTCAATATCGATACTCACGACTTTAACACTAAGCTTAATAACGCTATTAAGTTTTTAAAGCACGGTGATAAAGTTAAAGTGTCAATCAGATTCCGCGGCAGAGAAATGGGACATTCCGAGTTTGGATACGATCTTATGAATAGATTTTCCGAGGCTTGCAGCGAGTACGCGGTTATCAACAAACCCGCTAAACTCGAAGGCCGCAATATGCTTATGTTCTTATCACCAAAGCCGAATAAGTAAATAGTTAAGGAGGATTAATATTATGCCAAAAATCAAAACACATAGCGGAGCTAAAAAACGTTTTAAACTTTCGAAAAAAGGTAAGGTTATTCGCGCTCACGCTAACAAATCTCACATCTTAAACAAGAAAACTACTAAACGTAAAAGAGGTCTGCGCCAGACTACTTGTGCTGATAAGACAAATGTGGCTCAGATTAAACGTCTTATCCCTTATAAATAATTAATTTGAATTCTAATTAACGGAGGTATTTAAAAATGGCACGAGTAAAAGGTGCGATTACTACTCGCAAAAGAAGAAAAAAAGTATTAAAACTCGCTAAGGGTTATTTCGGCGCTAAATCCAGACACTTTAAAATGGCTAAACAGGCTGTTATGAAGTCCGGAAATTACGCTTATATCGGTCGTAAACAGAAAAAGAGAGATTTCCGTCGTTTATGGATTACTCGTATTTCTGCTGCTTGTAAGGCTAACGGAGTTAATTACTCCACATTTATGAACGGTCTTAAAAAAGCAGGAGTTACACTTAACCGTAAGATGCTTTCGGAAATCGCAATTTCTGATCCCGCGGCATTCACTGCACTTGTTGAGCAGGCTAAAGCCGCAAAATAATTTAAAATGCAATGCGTTTGGGTATCCCCAAACGCTTTTGCTGTTTTTTAGTGTATAGATATTTTTATTATGATTAATATAACGAGTAAAGATAATTCTTTAATTAAACATATAAATAAACTTAATAAAAGCTCTAAATACCGCAAGAAAAATAACGAATTTGTTGCGGAAGGTGTCAGAATATGTAATGACGCTGTAGAATCTAATGCTTGTATTTCCTCGCTTGTTATATGTGAAGATATAATTGAGAAGTATAGAGATACTATTGGTAGAATTGAAGAACACTGTGAAGAAGTTTATGTTGTAACTAAGCCGTTATTTAAAGAAATATCTGAGACAAAAACTCCGCAAGGCGTTCTTTGTGTAATAAAAGCTCTTGACAAACCAACTCTATTTGATAAAATTAAGAGTGGCGGAAAATTTGTCGCTCTTGATAATATCCAGGATCCGTCTAATTTGGGAACTATACTCAGAACTGCCGAGGCTGTCGGGATTGACGGAATTATACTTTCCGGCGATTGCTGTGATATTTATTCTCCTAAAGTAGTTCGAGGAAGTATGGGAGCTGTTTTTAGAATTCCTTTTGCTAAGGTGAATAGTATAAAAGATTTTATAATCAGTCACAAACATATTACTTCGTACGCGTCTGTAGTACACGATTCGGCTGATAAAATTACTGAAATTGAGTTTGATGATTCATCTGTATTAGTTATAGGTAATGAAGGAAACGGCGCAAAAAAAGAAACTGTCAGCGCGTGTGATTATCTTGTTACCATCCCAATGAACGGCAGAGCGGAATCACTCAACGCGTCAGCCGCCGCGGCTATACTAATGTGGGAAATGATTAAATGAATAATCTCAGATATTGGATTTGGTTTACACAATCAATCGGATACTGTACAACTAAAGCGAAACAATTAACTTTTCTTTACGATAGTATAGAGGAGTTTTATCTTGGCGGCGAAAATGAATGGCGTTTATCAGGTTTGTTTTCTAACAAAGAAATTGAAAATATGACAAATACTCCTCTGTCTGTAGCTGATGAGATTATTAATAAATGTAATCATTATTTCTTTTATTTGGTTTGTATAGACAGCCCGGAGTATCCGGAATGTCTTTTTGAGATTGACGATCCGCCTGCGGTGCTTTATATTTCGGGCGCGCTTCCCGATATAGACGACAGAATGTCTATCGCCGTAATCGGTACGAGAAAAGCTTCTATGTATGGAATTAAATCATCTTATAGTTTTGCGTATAATTTAGCTAAATCAGGCGTAACTATAATTAGCGGCGGAGCTTTGGGTGTAGATTGTTCATCTCATTTGGGCGCTTTAGCCGCCGACGGTGTAACCATTTGTGTGTTGGGTTGCGGAATAAATTATGATTATCTACGCGAGAACGCTAAGATGAGAAGCGATATAACCTATAAAGGAGCTGTAATAAGCGAGTATCCGCCTGATACAGAACCGTATAGTTATCATTTCCCTCAGAGAAATCGAATAATCTCGGCTTTATCCGACGGAGTTCTTGTTATCGAGGCGGGGAGCAGGAGCGGTTCTCTTATAACTGTAAATTCCGCTTTAGAACAAAATCCTAACAAAAAGATTTTTGCTTTAGCGGGTCCCGTCGACTCACATTTCGATGGTTCTAATAAACTTGTTAAGAATAAAATTGCTACTCTTGTTACCGATTATAAAGATATAATTGACGCGTTTGAAAATGTTTATGTTACAACTGAGTTGGAGGTATCCGCTCAACCGTCTGATGATGTAATTGATGTAATACCAATAAAAGGAAAAGCGCCTAAGGATATTAACGGATTAAGAACGAACGATTTAAGTGAAATACCCCTACATAAAGAAAATCTTAATCTGTCTGACGATGAAAACAAAGTTTATTACGCAATTAGTTATGAACCAATACATATAGATAAGATCGCCGAAATAACAAATCTACCTGTTTTTAAGATTCTTCCCATACTTACTACTCTTGAACTAAGAGAGCTTATAAAATGTGTTCAGGGAAGAAGTTATAAAATTATTTAATAATATTATTCCATTTATATTATGAATTTAATTATATTATACGGAAAGGTTATGAAACTATGTCGAATTTAGTTATTGTTGAGTCGCCCGCAAAGGCTAAGACAATAAAAAAATATTTGGGTAAGGATTACGATGTTATAGCGTCTATGGGACACGTTCGTGACTTACCGAACGCTAGATTAAGTGTAGATATAAAGAATAATTACGAGCCTAAGTACTCTATTATCAAAGGAAAAGAAGCTTTAGTAAAAGATATTAAAGCACACGCGTCTGAAGCTGATAAAGTATATCTCGCGACCGACCCTGACCGAGAGGGTGAAGCAATTTCATGGCATTTAGCTTATATACTTGATCTTGATTTGAACGACTCAAACCGAGTAGAATTTAATGAAATTACTAAAACAGGCGTTACCCAAGGTATGAGTTCTCCGAGGTCTATAAACTTAAATCTTGTTAACGCTCAACAAGCAAGACGTGTTCTCGACCGTCTAGTAGGTTATAAACTTAGTCCGTTTATCTCTCAAAAAATAAGGCGAGGTATGTCCGCGGGACGTGTTCAATCTGTAGCGGTTCGTATTATTGTTGATAGAGAAGATGAAATAAGAGCGTTTAAGCCTGAGGAATATTGGTCAATCGACGCGAAATTTATCCCTAAAGGTTCCAGAAAAGCTTTCCCCGCAACATTATATCTCGGAAAAGATAAGATTAAAAATGAGGAAGAAGCTAAAAAAATCCTCGCTGAACTCGAGGACGCTGATTTCTTTGTAAAAGATGTAAAACACGGTACACGAAAGAAATCGCCTGCTCCTCCGTTTATCACATCTACTTTACAACAGGAGGCTTCCAGAAAGCTCGGATTCCAGTCAAGACGTACAATGCGTGTAGCTCAGGAGCTTTACGAAGGAATTGAAATTGACGATATGGGAGCTACAGGTCTTATTACTTATATGAGAACTGACTCTTTAAGAATTTCCGCACAGGCTATTTCCGAAGTTACAGGATATATAGCTTCTAAGTACGGAGATAAATATTTACCCGCGAAGCCCAGATTGTTTAAATCACGTTCAAACGCTCAGGACGGACATGAAGCTATCAGACCTACCATGCCGTCTTTAGAGCCCGATAAGATTAAACATAATTTATCCAGCGACCAGTATAAGTTATATAACCTTATCTGGAAAAGATTTGTCGCGTCTCAGATGGCTGATTGTATACAGAAAACAACCAGAGCCGAGATTGAGGGCAACAATCATATCTTTAAAGCTTCCGGATATACAGTATCCTTCGACGGCTTTACTTCTCTTTATGTTGAAGGCAAGGATGTAGCTGAGGAGAAAGCGTCGCAGCTCCCTGATCTTGAAAAAGGTATGAGCGTTCGAAAGAAAGAAATTGTACCTAACCAGCACTTTACTCAACCGCCTCAGAGATATACGGAAGCGTCGTTAATTAAAACTCTTGAAGAAAACGGTATAGGACGTCCTTCTACCTACGCCGCTACTATTTCTACAATTACAAGCCGTGAGTACGTAAAACGCGAAGGAAAAACTCTTATTCCGACCGAGCTTGGCGAAGCTATGGTAAAACTTATGAAAGAGCGTTTTTCTAAAATAGTTAACCTCAAGTTTACCGCTCAGATGGAGCAGAGCTTAGATACTGTAGAAAGCGGAGAAGTAGAGTGGAGAGCTCTTATCGACGATTTTTACCAGGATTTTGATAAAACTTTAGCTAAAGCTAAAACCGATATGGACGGAGTTAAAATCCAGCTTGAAGAGGATAAAACCGACATTATCTGCGAAAACTGCGGACGTAATATGGTTATTAAAGTAGGCAGATACGGTAAGTTCATCGCTTGTCCCGGTTACCCTGAATGTAAAAATGTTAAAAAGTACGTTCAGAAAATCGGCGTAAAATGTCCGAAATGTAACGACGGCGATGTAATTGTAAAAACTACAAAGAGAAAGACTATCTTTTACGGATGCAGTAATTATCCTAAGTGTGATTTTGTTTCTTGGAACGAGCCTGTTAATGAAAGATGTCCTCAGTGTGGAGAGATACTCTTTAAGAAAAAAGGTAAGAAAAAAGTTTTATTCTGTGAGAATAAAGATTGCGGATACGAAAAAACTGAGAAAAGTTAATCAATATGGTTGTAAATGTTATTGGAGCGGGAATGGCTGGTTGCGAAGCCGCTTATCAGCTTGCTAAACGCGGTGTAAAGGTTAATCTTTACGAAATGAAGCCCGCTAAAAAATCTCCCGCTCATAAATCCGATATGTTTGCGGAACTTGTATGTTCTAATTCGTTGAAAGCTAATAGGGTTAATTCAGCCGCCGGTTTATTAAAAGAAGAAATGAGAAATCTTGATTCAATTCTTTTAAAAGCCGCCGATAAAGCGAGAGTTCCCGCCGGCGGAGCTTTAGCTGTTGACCGAAATGTTTTCTCAAAAATAGTCACTGATGAGATTAAATCAAATAAAAATATAAAGGTAATTAATGAGGAAATAACCTCTATAAATCAATCTGAAATTACCATTATAGCGACAGGACCTTTAACTTCCGACGCTTTAGCGGATAAAATCAGCGAGTTGTTTGGAGATTCACTTTCTTTTTTTGACGCGGCAGCTCCGATTGTTGACTTTAAGAGCGTTGATATGAGCAGAGCTTTCTTTGAGTCACGCTACGGAAAAGGCGATAAGACAGATTATTTAAACTGTCCTATGAATAAGGAAGAATACGAGGTTTTCTATGAGGCGCTTGTAAACGCCGAGCGCGCTCCGATTAACGACTTTGACGTTAGAGATCCTAAAGTATACGAAGGCTGTATGCCTATTGAGGTTATGGCTCAACGTGGTCACGATACTATACGTTTCGGCCCTATGAAGCCGGTAGGTCTTACCGATCCAAACACAGGTCACAGACCATGGGCTGTATTACAGCTTAGAAAAGAGAATTCTTCCGGTACTATGTATAATCTCGTAGGTTTTCAGACTAACCTCAAGTTTCCTGAACAAAAACGTGTTTTCGGACTTATCCCGGCACTAAAAAACGCCGAGTTTGTAAGATACGGCGTTATGCACAGGAATACTTTCTTAAATTCTCCAAAGATTCTAAACAGCGATTTTAGTGTAAAAAATAATCCGAATGTATTCTTTGCGGGACAGATTACTGGAGTCGAGGGTTATATGGAAAGCGCGTCTTCCGGTATTATAGCCGGAATTAACGCCTATAAGCGTTTAAACGGTGAAGATACTTTTTTGTTACCTGAAACTACAATTATTGGTTCTTTAAGCCGGTATATAGCTGACGATACTGTAAAAGACTTTCAACCCATGGGCGCCAATTTTGGTATTTTGCCCGAACTCATATATCGTCCGCGTGATAAAAGAGAACGCGGACAAGCGTACGCGGACAGGTCGTTAAACGACTTAAAATTATTTCTGGAAAGCGTGAAAATATGAAAATTTTAGTGGACGCAATGGGCGGAGATAACGCTCCTTTAGAGATTATAAAAGGATCAATACAAGCTCATCATGAATATGGAGTCGATATTATTCTTGTAGGGCGGGAAGAAGTAATTAAGACTGTCTCCTCTGAGAATAACCTTGATATATCTGATTTTACAATTGTTAACGCATCTGAAGTAATTTCTACGGACGAAGAAGCTGACTCTGTTTTAAAGAAAAAAACCGACAGTTCTATGTCCGTAGCGCTTAAAATGCTTTCCGAGGGCGAAGGAGACGCTTTTGTAAGTGCCGGCAACAGCGGCGCTTTATGTGTAGGCGGTACACTTATAGCTAAACGTATAAAGGGTATAAAACGTCCCGGATTTGCGCCTATACTCCCGCATTTTGGCGGCGGATGTTTTATGCTTATTGACGCGGGAGCAAATTTAGAAACTCGTCCCGAGATGATACTGCAGTACGCGGTAATGGGTTCCGCTTATATGAAAAATGTTATGAAGATTCCTGATCCGAGAGTAGGACTTATTAACGTCGGCGCTGAGGAACATAAAGGAATGGAACTTCAGCATAAAACTTTTGAAATCCTTAAAGACGCCGATATAAATTTTATCGGTAATGTTGAGGGCAGAGATTTACCTTACGGTAATTGCGATGTAGCTGTTTGTGACGGATTTACCGGAAACGTAGTGTTAAAGACTTACGAAGGTACAGCTAAAGCTATTATGGGTAAAGTCAAGGAACTTTTCTCTAAGAATGCAAAAAGTAAACTTGCCGCGGCTCTTGTTATGGGCGATTTAAAGAAAATGGTTAAGGAATTTGATTATAACGAATACGGCGGAGCGCCGATTATGGGTACTTTAAAGCCTGTATTTAAAGCTCATGGAAGCGCTAAAGCTAAAACCTTTAAAAACGCGATTAGATTAACTAAAGAATATGTAGAAGCTGATGTAATTAACGAAATAACTAATGCTGTTAAACGAGGATAAAATGAAAGATTTTGAAAAAGTTATTGAATATAAGTTTAATAATCCTGATTTATTGAGAGAGGCTCTTACTCACTCATCGTACGCCAATGAAGCTAAAGATAAACAAATAAAATGTAACGAGCGTTTAGAGTTTCTTGGAGACGCGGTTTTATCAATTGTAGTAGCCGAATATATTTTCGAGAATTTGCCGGAATTACCTGAAGGCGAGTTAACTAAGCTTAGAGCGGCTTTAGTATGTGAAAAAGCTCTTTATAAATTCGGCAAGCAAATAAAACTCGGAGAATATCTATTATTAAGTAAAGGCGAGAAAAACGGCGGAGGCGCAAATCGTCCGTCCATTGTTTCCGACGCTTTCGAAGCGGTTATCGCCGCAATTTATCTTGACGGAGGTATGGCACCCGCTAAAAAACATATTTTAAGGTTTGTTATACCTGAGATTAACAATAAAAACACCAAACCCTTTAAAGATTATAAGACTACTTTACAGGAGATTGTTCAGAAAAATCCCGGCGAAAAACTTCTATACCGTTTGGTTTCCGAATCAGGCCCCGACCACGATAAACACTTTGTATTTGAAGTATTGTTAAATAGTAATTCTATAGGAAAAGGCGGAGGAAGAAGCAAAAAGGAAGCCGAACAAAATGCTGCTAGAGAAGCTTTGGAGCTGATGGGTTATTAAACACAATAATATCGCGATATTTGTACCTCATAACGGTTGTCCGCATCAATGTTCATTTTGTGACCAAAGAGAGATTACAGGGCAAAATAGCCAGCCCGATTGTAACGACGTAAAAAACACAATCGAAAACGCCATAGAATACCTCGGCGATGATACTGTAAACTCAGAAATCGCTTTTTTCGGCGGAAGTTTTACAGCGATTAACCGAGATTATATGATTTCTTTACTTGAGGCGGCTAAACCTTATATAAGCAGGTTTAAAGGTATTCGTATTTCTACAAGACCTGATTATATTGATGATGAGATATTAATTCTTTTAAAGAAATATAATGTAACAACAATTGAACTCGGCGCTCAATCTATGAACGATGAAGTGCTGAATGTAAACAAAAGAGGCCATAACTCCGACTGTATAAGAAATGCGTCAAGATTGATTAAAGAATATGGATTTAATCTTGGGTTACAGATGATGACAGGCTTGTATAAAAGCGACTATGAAACTGATTTATATACAGCTAAAGAGTTTATTAAACTAAAGCCTGATTGTGTAAGGGTTTATCCCACAGTAATAATGAAAAATACCGAGCTTGAACTCTTATATAACCGCGGTGAATACATACCATACAATCTTGATGAATCGGTTTCTTTATGTTCAAAAATTATATCTTTATTTAATGAGAACGATATTGATGTAATTCGTGTTGGACTTCATTACAGTGATTCTTTAAAAGAGAATGATGTTGCTGATAATTATCACCCTGCTTTTAAAGAATTATGTGAAAATAGAATTTTTCTAGATAAAATACAATCACATTTAACTAACGTTAATAAAAAAGACGTTATAGTTTATGTTAATCAAAAGTCATTATCAAAAGCTATAGGACAAAATAAATGTAATCTAAATAAACTAAATCAATTAGGTTACAATATAACTTTTAAATCCGATAACAGTTTAGATAAGTACGATATTTTAATAAAATAGGTGAAAATATGCTATTAAAATCTCTTGAGATTCAAGGTTTTAAAACATTTCCTGATAAAACTAAATTAGAATTTGATACAGGTATGACCTCTGTCGTAGGTCCTAACGGTTCAGGTAAAAGTAATATAAGCGACGCTATACGCTGGGTACTCGGCGAGCAGTCGCCTAAAAGTCTGCGCTGTTCTAAAATGGAGGATGTTGTATTTAACGGAACCGATGACCGTAAAGCCAAAGGCTACGCGGAGGTTACCTTAAACATTCAAAATAAAGACAGATTCCTGCAGTACGACGGCGATAATGTAGCTGTTACAAGACGTTATTTCCGTAGCGGAGAAAGCGAATATCTTATAAACGGTACTCAAGTTCGTCTCAAAGATGTAAACGAGTTATTTATGGATACCGGTCTCGGCCGTGATGGATATTCTATGATAGGCCAGGGTAAAATTGACAGTATTGTATCCTCAAAAAGCGAGGATAGACGTGAGATTTTCGAGGAAGCCGCTGGAATATCAAGATACAGATATAAAAAAATCGAGTCCGAAAGAAAGCTAAAGCATACAGAGGACAACCTTTTACGTCTAAGAGATATTGTAACGGACCTGGAGGAAAGAGTCGGCCCGCTTAAAAAGCAATCCGATAAAGCAGAAAAATTCCTGGAATACTCCGGCGAAAAGAAAGATATCGAAATCGCGCTTTGGGTTAATACTATTAACAACAGTAATAAGACAATTAAAGAAGAAGAGGATAAAATAGAGATTTCTCGTCTGCAACATTCTCAGGCTGATGAGGCTTTGGAAAATATCCAGAATGAAACCGAAAATATCTATCTTAAAAACGCTCAGTATTCTTCTGATATAGAGTCTATCAGAGAGAATATTAACAACATTATAGCTGAAATAAGTTCAAAAAAATCTTCTGTTTCTGTAAGCGAAAATGATATTCTTCATAATAAAGAAAATATCGAAAGACTTAAAGACGAGATAAAAAAAGTTGATATCGACGCTGAAGACGCGCTCAACGATATTGAAAAGAAAAAAGAAAAAATCTCTGAACTTGAAAAATATATTGTTAATAAACAGGAAACTTATGATGAGGTTTCAGATAAGCTTAATGTTATTAATACAAACTCAAGCAGAAGCGGAGATAAAATTCAAGAGC